>CAJXCU010000043.1 GCA_913051935.1 uncultured Flavobacteriales bacterium | reverse complement strand
AGCTCAAGCCCATTTGAAGAAATATCATCTAATCTACCTAGGAATGGAGAAATATAAGATGCTCCGGCTTTTGCAGCCAATAGAGCTTGACCTGCTGAAAAGACAAGAGTGCAATTTGTACGAATTCCCTTTTCAGTGAAATACTTAATGGCTTTGATCCCCTCAAGAATCATTGGTACTTTAACGACAATATTGGGATGTAATGCCGCGAGCATTTCACCTTCCTTAACCATACCCTGGAAATCTGTACTAATAACCTCTGCACTAACATCACCATCAACAATATTACAAATTGTGACATAGTGGTTGAGTATGTTATCATTTCCCGTAATGCCTTCTTTTGCCATCAAAGAGGGGTTGGTTGTAACACCGTCAAGAATACCAAGGCTGTTGGCCTCTTTAATTTCCTCAAGGTTAGCTGTATCTATAAAAAACTTCATTTCTATTTCTTTTTATTCTTCAAGGCCTCCTGCTGTTTGCGCTGCATTTCTTCGAGTCGCGCTTGAAATTTTGATTTTTTTCTTGGACCTGCCGCTGCTGCCGAACCTGCCTTGGCCTCCATCTTTAGTTTAAGTTTCTCTTCATCAACAAAAAACTTCTTAATCATAAACATAATCAATATGGAAAATAGGGTCGATATGAAGTAGTAGTAACTCAATCCGGAAGAATAATTATTGAAAAAGAAAATCATCATTACTGGAAATATATACATCAATACTTTCATGTTCGGCATACCTGGTTGTGTCGGCTGTTGGACATTTCCACTATTCATAACCGTATAAAATAGGGTAGTAGCAGACATAAGTAAGGTGAATAAGCTAATATGGTCCCCATATAAGGGAATGCTAAATCCTAAGTCTAATATTGAATCATAGGACGATAAATCATCTGCCCATAGGAAGGACTGCTGTCTCAACTCAAAGGCGGATGGGAAGAAACGAAATACGGCAAGTAATATCGGCATCTGAATTAACATGGGAAGACATCCAGATAATGGGCTTGCACCAGATTCTTTATAAAGACTCATCATTTCCATTTGCTTCTTCATTGCGTCGTCCTTATTTGGATACTTTGCATTTATTGCCTCTGTTTTAGGTTTGAGGATTCTCATCTTTACGGAGGAAACAAACATTTTCCATTGAACTGGCATCAATGCGGTCTTTATGAATAGTGTTAACAAGAATATGGATAATCCTAAACCAAAACCAAGCGAAAGTAGAAAACTAAACAAAGGCTGAACAGCATATATATTGATCCACCTGAACAGTCCCCAACCGAAGTTTAAGATATCGTCATAGTTTTCATTGTACTCATTCAGCAAATCATAGTCATTTGGACCAAAGTACCAGCTGAAGCTCGCCGTATTGTTTGAGTTAGGGTCAAAATTTAAGGTGAGCATTGAGGAAAAATCTTTGATATGTGTTGAATCCTTTGCGTTTTCCTCTTGATAAGTGGATACCTTGATTGATGTGCCATTTTTTTGAAAAGGTGCTTTTGGCGCTAAAAAGGAAGAGAAATAAGACTGCTTGTAAGCAATCCAATTGACCTCATTATCGAAGTCTTTTTCATCATCACTAGTCTCACTTAGGTAGTCAAAACCTTCTTCTTTCTCATCAAAACAAATCGTAGAAACCCTTCTTTGTTCAGATAGCAACTTCTCGGTCTGAAGAAAGGCAGTCTGCCAAATTAGCTGGATATTGTCCTTGGCGACTCCGTTTAGTTCTATAAACTCTACTTTGTAATCTATATTAAAAGATTTATCCTTGAATTTATAAGTCTGACGAATTATACCGCCCTTGTAGCTTGCCTCCATGACCACTGAGTTTTTAGAGTCATTTTTAAGCTCAAAGTCTAAATCTTTTGTTTGTATCAGCTGATCACCATCGAAAAAAGAGTAGGAGGTAAGGTGGTCTCCCTTCGCGAAGAGGCAAAGTGCTTCTGGGCCACTTTTTGTACTATAACTTTCATAGGACCTATAATCATTGAGATAAAGGGATGATATCTGCCCGCCCTTTGTTGAGAAATCAACAGTGAACTTATCAGCCACTCGTGTAAAAATACTATCCACAACCTGTTTTTGATTCGCAACTGTATTTTCTTTTTCTTCCGATTCTAGATCATCACCCGATGATTCAGGAGTGCTTGCCAGCACCGAGTCCTTTTCTTCTTGCTTTGCTTGGGCTTGTTTTGCCTTGGCAATTTCTGCTTCTTGTTGTTTTATTTCCTCTTCAGTGGGTTTATTAATGATAGTAAATACAGTTAATAGCAATCCTATCAATATAAGACCGGTTAAGGTGTTACGATCCATTTCTATTTCGTTTTATTTTTTAAGGCAGCTCCTACAAAGGCTACAAATAATGGGTGTGGCTCATCAACAGTACTCTTGTATTCAGGATGGAATTGTACGCCGACAAACCAAGGATGTTTAGGGATTTCGACAACCTCAACAAGCCCTGTTTCAGGATTCGTTCCAGTTGAAATCATTCCCGCTGCTTCAAAATCCTTCAGATACTCATTGTTAAACTCATATCGGTGCCTATGTCTTTCGGAAATCACATCGGAATGAAAAGCTTTACCAATATTGGAATTGGGCTTTAACTGACAAGAATAAGCACCAAGTCGCATTGTGCCGCCGTAGTCTGATATATTCTTTTGCGCCTCCATCATATCTATAACAGGAGCTTTTGTTTTATTCGCAATTTCTGTAGTATTGGCATCCTCAAGATGAAGGACATTTCTTGCAAATTCGATAACAGCACACTGCATTCCAAGACAAATTCCTAAAAATGGAATGTTTTTTTCACGGGCAAACTGAACTGCATCAATTTTGCCGGCCACACCTCTTGATCCAAAACCGGGCGCGACAAGTATTCCATTCATTTCTGAAAGCTGATTTTCGACATTTTCCTTATCCAAATTGTCGGAATGTATCCAGTGTAAGTTCACTTTAGATTCATTGCTTACTCCGGCGTGAATAAAGGCCTCGCTGATTGATTTATAGGAATCTTTCAGCTCAACGTATTTGCCAATAAGCGCAATATCAACCTCGGTTTTAGGGTTTTTTAAACGCTCTAAAAAGCTTTTCCATTTCTTTAATTTTGGAGTCGATTTTTTAGATAAACCAAGCTTTTCTAATACAACACTATCCAATTCCTCAGCCTGCATAAGCATAGGTACATCATAAATTGATGATGCATCTCTCGCCTCGATGACTGCATTCATAGAAACGTTGCAAAATTTGGCTATTTTCCTTCTCAGGTTTAGCTCAAGCTCATGTTCAGACCTGCAACACAATATATCTGGCTGTACACCTAGCTCAAGTAAAGCTTTAACTGAATGCTGTGTTGGTTTAGTTTTTAACTCTCCAGCTGCAGATAAGTAGGGGATAAGTGTTAGGTGAATAACCAAACAGTCGCTTTCATATTCCCACATCATTTGTCTTACTGCTTCGATGTAGGGAAGTGACTCAATATCACCAACGGTTCCTCCGATTTCAGTAATGACAATATCGTATTTATTATTGTTGGATAATAATTGTATTCTTTGTTTGATCTCATCCGTGATATGTGGTATCACCTGGACCGTTTTACCGAGAAAATCTCCTTTTCGTTCCTTATCAATTACAGATTGATAAATGCGGCCTGTTGTTATATTATTCGCCTGACTTGTCGGAACATTTAAAAATCGTTCGTAATGACCTAAATCCAAATCAGTTTCAGCCCCATCATCTGTTACATAGCACTCACCATGCTCGTATGGATTAAGTGTTCCTGGGTCTATATTGATATATGGATCTAATTTTTGGATGGTCACGGAGTACCCTCTTGCTTGAACTAATTTTGCTAAAGATGCTGCAATAATACCTTTTCCGAGAGAAGAGGTAACCCCACCGGTTACAAAAATATACTTAACTGAATTGGACATATCAATGGGTTGTAACTACGGGAGTCAAAGTTAACATAACATTGTGACGCGACAATCTATTTTCCGAATTTTTCTTACCGTCATCGCCAGATTCCTCTCTACTAAAATAGAATAGTGTAAACAGATAGACTATTTATCCCATGTTTTATAATCTGATATTTGTTCAGGTCTGTCTGGCTCAATTTCACTCAAGGCCTTACATTCCTTTAAATAAGAGGAATTATCAGCAGGAAGTTTTTGGTAGTATTTGGTCCCTCTTGTTTTCCATTCTATTTGATCGCTATGTAGCTCCCTAATTACTTTGGCAGGATTTCCAACAGCCAAACTATTATCAGCCATTTTAGTTTTCGATGATACAAAAGATAGTGCACCGATAATTGTATTTTCACCAATAACAGCATCATCCATAATGACTGCATTCATCCCAATCAGACAATTTTTTTTTAATGTAGCACCGTGTATAATTGCACCATGACCAACGTGAGCATTTTCAAAGAGGTGGACGGTAGTGCCAGGAAACATATGAACAACGCAGTTCTCTTGAATATTGGCACCTCGATCAATAAGGATTTTTCCCCAATCTCCTCTCAATACAGCACCGGGACCAATATATACATCCTCGCCAATAATAACATTACCGATTAACGTTGCTTGTGGAGAAACATAACTTGATGGATGAACTACAGGGGTCCAATCTTTGAATTTATAAAAGGGCATAGGTAATGATTTAAACAAACATAATAAATCATTTGAAACAACAATCTTAACTTCTCGAAAGTAAGAATAAAGTTTATCTTTAGTTCTTAATGACCAACATGAGGGGATTTCGGGTTTACCAATTTATATTTGTCTTTACTTTCTTGTCACATAACATATGTTGTCAAAGGAATACGAATCAGATAGACAATGTTACTTTAGTTGAATTGATGGCGGAAGAGGACATTCAATTACTGGATGTTAGAACAGAAAAAGAATTCAAGGATGGAGCAATTGAGGGAGCGGTAAATATTGATTTTTGGGATCCTGATTTTGAACGAAAGGTACTTTCCACATTAAATAAAAGGCTTACGACGGTAGTATATTGTGCAGCGGGAGGTAGAAGTGAAATGGCATTTAAACTGCTTTCTAAGAAAGGGTTTAAGATACTTTATGATTTGCAAGGAGGGTATGAACGTTATACTAATTAATTGAATAACAATTACTTATCACATATCCTATTTAACATAATATTAATTATATTACAATAGTACTTGATTTGTCACACAGTAGAAATAACTCAGCCAGACACACTGGCTATCTTAAGTCAAATGAACTTTGGTACGGTGAATTGTACGGTTTATCACAATACGAAATAAACTTCGGGAAAAGTATCGAGTTAACAATTCCGAATAAGAAATTGCGTCTAGGACTTTTGGTCGAGCAATTTATTTTTGCATCCTTAAGAGAAAATAAAAATATAGAGCTTCTAAAGACCAATCTACAAATCGTCCAAAATAAAAAAACCTTAGGTGAACTCGATTGCTTGATATTAGATAAAGGAAAACCAATTCATTTAGAGTTAGTATATAAATTCTATTTGTATGATCCATCAATTCCGGGCAATGAAATTGACAAATGGATTGGCCCCAACAGAAATGATTCGCTTAAACAAAAGCTAGCAAAGCTAAAAACCAAACAGATGCCTTTGCTTTCCCATCCAAAAACCAATGAAATCTTAAATGATTTCGGCTACAATTCGGAAGTGTTTGACCAAAAAGTGCATTTTAAAGCCCAGCTATTCTTACCCTTAGGACAAAGTGAACAGATAATTCACGAAGTAAATACCGCTTGTATATGTGGATTCTACATAACACGTCAAGAGTTAGCCTCATTTAAACAGAATGAATTTTTTCTTCCCGCAAAGCTAGACTGGCTCAATGATCCACATTCCGATGTATTATGGCTTTCTCATTCACAATGCTTGGCAGTCATTGAAATCGAATTAAATCAATCAAGGTCGCCGCTCTGTTGGATGAAAGATTCAAAAGGAAAGATGACCAAATTATTTGTAGTTTTTTGGTGAATCATTTATAATTCTTTTGATGGATTAAAAATAGCGTCTAAGGCTGTAAATAATTTGGGATGTTCTTTCTCCATTTTATCGGGATTTTCAAAAAATAGCTCGCTTGCCACCGATAAAAACTCAATTTCATTCGCCGCACCATATTTTCTAATACCAGACCTCCCCTCCTTTATTTCAGCCATTTTTTGGTGTATAAGATGCATCCAAGGCGATATATCAATTTCATTCATAATATCACTCAATACACCATCAACCTTTCCATCTTCCTTGTCCATAATATGAATAAATTCATGAATCGCAATATTTTTTCCATCTGAAGCATTACAGAAACCTTCTATCAGCGCTTTTCGGGATAACATCATTCGGCCCTCCATAGCGCCATATCCTACCAAACCCCTCACCTTTTTATCTGTTCCCGGAATGATAAAATCAGCAGGGTGAATTAATATTTCCTTAAGATTGGAAAAATGCCATTTTCTAAAACCAAACAATGTTATAACCGCTCCTGCGGCAACTAATATTCGGTCTATGTCTGTTACTTGAGTTTTAATCCCGATAAACCGAACGGATTTTAGAAAATATTGAATCCTATCCTCAAAATCTTTTTTTCGATTTGCATCTAGGTGATTATAAAATTGTACACGATGTCTTAAAATAGACTTCCATTGAATGGGGATTTGTCGGTATATATCAGGCTTATTTCCGTTCATCCATCGCCTCAAACCCTTTAGTATTTTTACAATACCCAATATTAACTTTATCATGTGATGCGCTTCTTATGGTTTTTACAACTCAATGAATCCACAATCTTACATAAAATAAAAGCTAAACACTCAACGAATTAATCACTAATATTTCATTGAGTAAATCAATCATCGGTCCTCGCCTAATCTATTTGATGACATGTGTAATGTCGTTAATAGGATAAACAAATGCCTATATGGCTTGTTTTTATCATTTAAGATGAATTAATTTCACAAGTAAAGTCATAAATGAAATCGGTAACTGACCAACAAACATTATTAGATTTAGAATTTGACAAAGTACTAGATTGGTGCTCACAATACGCGCTATCGGAAATTACTAAATCCAGAATATCAAAGCTAGTTCCGATCTGTAATTATGATTTACTCAAGGAACAGCTCAATCAAATTGAAGAGCTCAAGAATATTAAAGCAGGAGAAAAGGGTTTCCCTGCATTAGAATTTGAAAACCTTGAAAGCGAGCTTCGCTTGCTCAAAATTAAAAACGCGGTTATTCCCCTAGGCGGAATACTAAACATTCACCAGGCCTCTTACCTTGTGAATCAAATTTTAAGTTTTTTTGAAAATTCAATAGGTAGCTACCCTACTTTGGCAGATGTATTTAAAGATTCTTACCAAACACTAGACATCATTGCACCTATCGAAAAAGTAATCGATAAAGCAGGTCAAATTAAAGATTCGGCCTCTCCTGAGCTGAAGTATATTCGAGATGCGATACGAAAAACTCAAAAACAACTTAAGAAAAATTTCGATAAAGAGCTCAGACGTTTATCTAAAACCAATCTGCTTTCAGACACTAAAGAGACTGTAATTAATAATCGAAGAGTACTTTCTGTGAAGTCATCTTACAAAAAACAGTTTTCAGGACTTGTTTTAGGTAGCAGTAAAACCGGAAATGTCGCACATATTGAACCTAAAATAAACATTGAGCTGAATGTTGATTTAGATCATTTTTATATTGAAGAAGAAAAAGAGATTTACCGAATTTTAAGAGCATTAACTCGGGAGTTGGCCAGTCACCATTGGCTAATTGAGGCGTATAATAGAGGGCTACATAACTTAGATTTTATCTACGCGAAATTCCGAGTTGCTGATTCCATGAATGCTGTCAAGCCAATACTGACCGAAAAAAAAATTATAGAGGTACAAGGGGCGCTACATCCATTGTTAAAAGAAAAAAATGACCGCGAAAATAAGCCGACTTTTGGACAAAATGTTCGATTGGACCCAAAACAACGCATGCTTGTTATTTCAGGTCCAAATGCCGGAGGAAAGAGTATTACCCTAAAGACGCTCGGTTTATTTCAAGTCATGGTTCAGTCTGGGCTATTTATTCCCGCTGAACCAGAAAATAATTTTGGATTATTCAAGCAAATTTATTCTGAAATTGGAGACAATCAATCTATTGAAAATGAACTAAGTACATATTCATACAGATTGAAAAGAATGAAGAAGTTTTTGTCTCTTTCAAATGCTGACACCCTCCTTTTGCTGGATGAATTTGGAACAGGTTCAGACCCGGAACTTGGAGGAGCGTTGGCAGAGGCCTTTTTTGAATCTTTATACAGAAAGAAAATTTTTGCTGTACTCACAACCCATTACAGTAACATTAAATCTAGGGCTGTTCAGTTGCCAGAGGCAATCAATGGATGTATGCTTTTTAACGCCGACAGCCTCGCCCCTCTTTTTGATTTTAAAATCGGCCAACCGGGAAGTTCGTTTACCTTCGAAGTGGCGCAAATTAATGGTGTATCAAATGCTTTAATTGAAAAAGCGAAAGGTAAACTAGATAAAGAAAAGCTAAAATTAAACGAGCTGCTTTCTGATTTACAAAAGAAAAACAATGCTTTAGACAGTGCGATCAAAGCTAACCAAACCGAATCAAGGGAATATAAGAAGGAGGCTGAAAAGGCCTCTTCAACGAGAGAAAAACTCAAGCACAAGTTTGACAAGGTAAATCAAACGATACAACTCCATGAGACACAGCTTGCGGCTGGAAAAAAAATGCTCGAATTCATAGCGCAATATAAAAACACAAGGGGCAAGAATAAAAATAAAGAGCTGCAAGAAGAAGTTATGATTTTCTTGAAACAACAGAAAACAAAGAACGAGGTCAAGAAAAAGTCGAATAAACCAAAAAGAAAGCTGAGTAAAAAACAGGTAGAATCCTATCGACAGGAGAATATTAGAATTGGCTCAAAAGTCAAAATCATCTCTACCAAACAAGCCGCTTTAGTTGAAGAAATGAATGGAAACCAGGTTGTTCTTAGTATGGGTAACATTAGAATAAAAGTCGATTTGGCGAAGCTTATTTGGGTTTCTTAGTCATAAGGAAATCATGGCATATCAGTTCCTTAACTATCTATTAAACAGTAGTTTAATGTAATATGACTGTTGCCCACAAATGCCGAAAACTAGAGAAAAAATTTCAATTTTAGCCCACTAAACGCAAATTAATGCTTAACTTGCTAGAGCTAAACATTATAACTCTAAATCATGGCAACTGTATTCGAGACGCGTCTTATCGGTAATATCGGTAAGGATGCAGACATTAGAAGTATGGATAACGGAATCGTAGCGATTAATTTTCCAGTAGCACATAATAAAAATTGGAAAGACAAGAGAACGGGCGTTTTAAAAACAAAAACCACTTGGATCAACTGTACCATTTGGAAAAAAGATGGTGCGAATATGAAAATAGTTGACTACCTAAAAAAGGGAACGCTGGTTGATCTTATTGGCACACCATTCTCTAAAGGATATTTACACGATGACCAGACAGTTAGATCAGAAATACGTTTAAATATATCTAAGACCAATATTTTACGCACTACGAGCAGAGAGGAAATGAATATTTCTGAATCGGGAGAATCTTCTTCTAATGCACTTCATGATTTCTCAATTCATGAGGAGGAATTTTAATTTTTTTTAGATTCCATTTTTTCCGTTTAAAAAATCTCTTATATTTGCAATCCGAAATTCTTCCTTAGCTCAGTTGGTTAGAGCATCTGACTGTTAATCAGAGGGTCCTTGGTTCGAGCCCAAGAGGAAGAGCAAAAAAAGAGGTCAATGACCTCTTTTTTTATGCGGTAAACCTTCACTTCAATTGAATATTGTAATTTTGTAAAAAACCAAAACTCATGAAAATACTTTCTACGCTACTCCTCATTTTTACCTCAACACTTTTATTTGCGCAACAAACACAGAGCATCACCATCAATTCAGGTGGCGTTGATCGTGATTTCTTTTTATATGTTCCGGACATTTATGACGAAAGCACCCCTGCCCCACTCGTTTTTTGCCTGCATGGATACGGAAGCTCAGCCAGCGCCAATATATCTTATACTGGATTTAGACCTGTTGCCGATACGGCTGGATTTATTTTAATTCATCCTCAAGGAACACAAGATTTCTTCGGTACACCTCATTGGAATGTGGGTTGGGGATCAAGTAGCGTTGATGATGTTGCATTCGTTGAAGACATGATAGACTATGTCAACGATAATTACAATCTAAATAATGACAGAATATACTCTACTGGAATGTCCAATGGTGGATTCATGAGCTACCTTTTGGCTTGCCAGCTTAGTGATAAAATTGCTGCGATTGCCTCCGTTACAGGGTCTATGTCCCCTTCAACTTTTGGTTCTTGCAGCCCTAACCATCCTACCCCTGTTCTACAAATTCACGGTACTAATGACGGCACTGTTCCCTACGCGGGCGGGCCATTTGCTGAGGGCATCGATAATGTACTCAACTATTGGGTAAACTATAATAACTGTAACACAATCCCATCGCAGACGCCAATACCCGATATAAACTCAGGAGATGGAACAACTGTAGACCATTTCGTATATGATGGCGGAACAAATGGAACCACGGTTGAGCTTTTCAAAGTATATAACGGTGGGCATGACTGGCCAGGTGCTTTTGGTAATTATGATATAAGCTCGAATATTGAAATTTGGAAGTTCTTTTCAAGATACGACATCAATGGTTCAACAGCCTCTATAGAAGAACAAGATATCACAAAAGAATTCAGCCTAACACCTAACCCTGTAAGTGAAAACTTAATCGTTCATCGGGCAAACAGCAAAATGAGCTCTTTTAAAATCTTAACCATGGACGGCAAGGAAGTTTTGTCTGGCATATTGAACGGAACAGTAGATTCTGTTAATTTAAAAAGCCTTAGATCAGGAGCATATCTTCTGATAAGTGGTTATTCCTCTCAAAAATTTATCATTGAATAAAAAATAGCATAAAAAAAGCCCTTTGAATAAGGGCTTAATCATTCAATTTACCGAGAACGATTTATTCACCGTCCATATCCTCCAAGTCATCTTCAAGATCTCTTGACATATCCTCTAGTTGATCCGCTGCCTCCATCATTCCTGCCATACCTTCTGGAAGATTATCTGGACAGTCGTTTACAGCCGCCCTTAATGCCTCTTCAGCGTCCGCCTCATTGAGTGCCTCAATCCATTCGCAACCTTCAGGTGCTTCATCCATATCGGGGTTTTTTGAAGCGATTCCCATACAGTCACAAAATGATTTATCGTCAGAAACAGCAACTTCTTCAGAAGAGGCCTCTTCAGATGCATTTTCACTAGCGTCCCCACATGAAGCGAGCAACATCCCCGCTACAAGGGGGAATAATAATAACTTTTTCATAATCAATAATTTATAATTTTCACTAAGCTAAAAATTATTTTAATACCATACGAATGCGTGTTTGATATCCTGTTTGATTTATAAATGTCATTAACCGAAACTATTTTACCTTTTTGTTTTAAACATAAAGCTGTCGATAAAAGCGTGTTAAAAAAAGCAAAAAATAGTACTTAAGGTCACTTAACCGTTAAAATTAAAGGAAGAAAAAGTTATATTTGTTCCGAATTATTTAAAAAAACATATTATGAAAAAGTTATTTGCTTTATTATTTGTTGCTGCGGCGTTTACATTTACGTCTTGTGGTGATGCTTCAGGTAATGCTTCAGAAGAGGCTGCTACGGAAGAAGGAATGGACGATGCTGCTGCTGAAGAAGAAGCGCCAGCTGAAGAAGCTGCTGAGGAAGCTCCTGCTGCTACTGAAGATGCTGCTGCTGAAGAAGCTCCTGCTGAGGATGCTGCTGAAGAAGCTGCTGAGTAAGATATTTCTCAAAGAAATTCAAGACCTCCCAATGGGAGGTTTTTTTTTACCCAAAAAACTCTTTAAAGTATCAGATTGACATCCTTAAGTTCGCAAAATAATTGATATTGATTTTTAGCTCGCAACAAATTATCATCATCATCCTTTATTTCATAATAAGTGTCACCCAATAGATAATCCGTGTAAAAGCGAATACATTGAACCAAGGATACGGCCTTGGCTGAAAGAAGCAGTGAATTGCGTTCAAGCTTGGTTAAAAAACAACCTGCGGAACTAATATATCCATCAACAAGAGATTGAAGTATTTCTTTGTTCAGAACTTTCGTATTATTTTTAACGGAGGTCGATTCATTATATCGATTAGAAAAAGAACGCACCATATCGCCAAAATCATACAAAATTGACCCTTGGCCTATGGTATCTAAATCGATGATTGCTAAAGTACTTTTTTCAGAAGCATCAAATATAAAATTTGATATTTTAGGATCACCATGAATTAGCCGCTTAGTAACCTGCCGCTCAATGGAACAATATTCTTCAATAATGTTTAAGTGATTGATTAACTCAGAGTGAAAACCCACTGTTTGATTTATTCTAGATTCAACACCTACCTTACGCGCACTCCTAAGATTGGACAGTCGAAATTGAAAATTGGTAAAATTCTCAATAGGATTTTTGAATTCCTCAATTGACATGTGCTCACCTAAATTATGAAATCTACCTAGCGCCATGGCGGCAGCTTTGGACATTTCACTATTTTTTGATTTCTCAAAAACTAGTCCTTGAATGTAAGGATACATCCTCCAAAATGTTGAATTATGTTGAATGATTAGCTTTTTTTCAAAACTTAAATAATCAGGAATAAGCAGTTTAATGTTGTGTAATTCAATACAAGCTTTTAGTCTTAATAAATTGTGAGAAAGGTCAAATGGATTCTTAAATACTTTTGTATTTATTTGTTGTAAAATATATAAATTGTTGTTATCATCTTCGACCAGAAATGTGTCATTAATTAATCCCTTGTTCACTTTTTCGATTGCATTCATAGAAGCACCGATGCTATTCAGAAATACGGATGCAATTTGTTGCTTGCTATTCATAATTATTCAATAATATTTTTGGGTATTCCCCCTCCTCTACCCTTCGCTTTAATTCCAGCTGACACCACTCTAAATCATTTGGATGTGTGAGACCAAACCACTTTGATTCATTTTTATAAACTTGATACTGCTGGCCGTTTTTAATTTGGGATTGAATAAAACTTGGCAATCCACATTCTACATTCGCATCCTTTGAAAATTGAGAATAAAATTGTTCAAAATACCTGCCTAAATCAAAAAATATATTCGAATGAAGAATCCAACAATTCATAGAAACCTGCGCATCTTGATCTAATTCGTCAATGGATTCATTTGATGTTATTTTGTTTTCAAACGAATTGATATTTGTGTGTTCAAAAACTGATACCAATCGATTTTGATCCATTTCACATAGTCCTCTTGAGACACCACCGTTATGAGATAATGTATTCTTGAGACAAAAAGTAATTAGACCAAACTTAGGCGCTTTTGCTTCTTTAAAAATATTACGCGCGATTTTAAAAGTTTCATACCCGTAAAAATCATCTGCATTTAAAACTAAAAAATGTCCTTTAATTTCTTTTCGACAGGCCCATACCGCATGGGCTGTTCCCCAAGGTTTTTTGCGATAATTTGGATAATTTAAATCGTGTTCATACTGATTCACAAAATGAAATGATACCGTATTAAAGAGGTAAGAGAACTTTTGCTTAAGACCGGGGATAAATGCTGTAGATGACAGAACAATGATTTTTTTAAAACCATTATTTAATGCGTCATATATGGCATATTCCATAATGTATTCGCCATTTGGACCTACAGCTGATGTTTGTTTACCCCCTTTGTATCTGCGACCTAGGCCACCGGCAAGAATCAAAAGCGTGGACATGTCAAAATTTATGAGCGTTCCCAAATAAATTCAATCTTTGTCGCCATTGACCATTTGTAAAATCAGGTATATCTTGCGGAGCTCCCCCCTCTCGAATTGATTTTTCACTTAATGGCGTTATTGAATACCAAGAAGCAAGGTCGTAAACATCCAATGGAAATTCAATATTATTTTTTATACATTCTATAAATGCATTATCAACAAAGTAATCCATCCCTCCGTGACCAGATTTTTCGGCTGATTTGGCATTTCTTTTCCACAAAGGATGGTCATATTTCTCAAGCCATTCCTTGGTATTCTTCCATCTATGATCATGGTCCATTTTCTTTTCAAAATAGATTAATCCTTGTTCATTGTTTCCCCAACCAAAATCTTGCCATATTCCTTCTGTCCCTTGAACTCTGAAACCTAAATTATATGGGCGTTGTAAAGAGGTATCATGCGTAAGCATTAGGGTTTCCCCATTGGCACATTTTATTTGTGTCGTTACAATATCACCTTGGCTAAATGAAAGAAGTGCATTGGGATGTAGCTCTCCCCCCTTCTCATGCTCTAAAATATATTTGTGTAAGCCCACAGACTTACTTGACATAGATTGTAGATACATCATACGATTTCCTCGATTAAGCCCAAACATATTCGCTAAAGGGCCAATACCATGAGTCGGGTATAATTCACCATTTCTCTGAATATAGTGCTCAGTTCGCCACTTGGCTTCGCTGAATCCCTTCTCACCATATTCAACCCCAGAATTATAGGCTGTTTCACCGTCATTGAAAAGTACTCCGCGCAAGTCGTGTTCATAGCCTCCTTGTCCGTGAATGAGCTCACCAAAAAGTCCTTTTTTTACCATATTTAGTATGGCCATTACGTCTCTTCGGTAGCAGACATTTTCCATGATCATGATAGGGACTTTAGTTTCCTCGTATGTTTTAACGTATCCATAACATTCCTCCAATGTCGTAGCACCACAAACTTCCATTGCTACAATCTTACCTGCCTTCATTGCCTCAGTTCCGTGTCGATAGTGCCAGTTCCAGGGAGAAGACACAAAAACAGCATCAATATCATCTCGCGCCAGGAGTTTTCTGTATCCATAATCATCAGCACCGTATGTTTCACATTTACCTTTCGTCGTGGCAGCCAGTATAGCTAATGCCGATTCTATCATTCGTTTGTCTGGATCTGCAAGAGCAACAATTTCAACGTCATTACGTTTAACCATCTCATTCAAATGATTTTGACCTCTAAAACCAACGCCAATGAAACCGAGACGCACCTTCTTTCTCAGCATTGTCGATCGCGCAAACATCGAATTCGGTAGTATCAATGCCCCTGCACCCAAAACTGAGGTGTTTTTTATAAAATTTCTGCGGTTCATATTTAAATACGATTAATTCTTAACTTCTTTTTGTATTCCATTTAATCTATGGTAATTTAGAAATAATTCTAATGAAATCTCACAAGAAGCAAATATTGACACTATTCATCTCGATGACTTGTGGTTTACTCTCAAGCCAGAGCATTCTTGATGATTTCGCTATAGACTTGAATCAAGGTAAAGTTCTTTTAGCATGGACCATTAAATCTGGAAATGTATGTAACGGAATTCAAATCTATCGGAGTTCAAATGAGGACAGTATTAATTTTGAGCTTATTGAGGATATCCAAGGGGTCTGTGGTGATTTGATTAGCGCCGTCGCATACACCTATACAGATGAAACCCCAACACCAAATAAAGTAAATTACTATAAACTTTTGTTGGGTCAAGAATTTTCAGATGTACTAGGTATTGAAGTTTTATTCATCCCCTCCAGAAGTTATATGTTAAAACCACATCCTGTAAGGAATAGCTCAGCGTTATATTTTAACAATTCGAACAATCATAATTTCGAATTAAAAATATTTGATGACTTTGGGAGCATCGTATATCTTCATGAAACAAATAGCAATAGGTTTATACTAGACAGTACGATGGTCGCCTCAGGACTGTATTATTTTACTCTTGAAAACAAATCAGAGAAAAGCATCATCAATGGAAAGGCGCTCTTTGTAGATTAAGTTACCTTGTATATTATTCTGGAGTTTCTATTTGAATAATTTTCTTTATCTCATCCTCTGTTGCTTTTAACTTACTTTTGCAGTGCTCTGCAAGTTGATTCGCAAGCTTAACTTGATCCGTCAAATCATCTATAGACACCTCCTTGTTTTCTAGCTTCAACGATATAGCTTTGAGCATTGCCAGGGCCTCATCATATTTAAGATTTTTAATTTCTTGTTTTGTCATTTTGTTTTAATTATTTCTTTTATTGTGCTTCGGACATCATAACCACTCGAATGTGTTATCATTTCCTTTTGTAGAAGATCTTCTTTTATTTGATTAATATCCTTCCCGCCAATTGTTGATATCGTATATCCCTTTTTGAACAGCTCATTGGGATCTACTAAACCAAGTTTTTGCAAACAAAACGCCAAATAGTCCTGAGATGCGTCTAAAACAAATTGAACACGAATAAAAAGTAAATCGTTTATCTGCTGCAACTCTTTTGAACTAACATCTTTAATTAATATTTCAACATTCCTGCCGATAAAGGTTTTCATGGAATCAAGTTGCGAAAGCTCCATCTGAATGCTAGAAAAGACAAAATACTGCAGCGAACGAAGAGATTCGTTTAAAGTTTCTTTGGTATCTGAAAGGTAGGTTTTAAAGTCATATTGAATGGCTGCCACTTGTCTATTAAGGTGCGCATCATTTATTTGAATAATCTCATCTACTCGTTCGTATAATATTCCCGAATAAAACTGAAGCTCACCGGAGGATTGTGAAAGCAACTCTCTGATTTGTAGCTGTATGTGTTTACTGGTATTCGATAATTCAGAAGAGAAGACACCGATATTCATATAAAAAAGCTTAGCTGCCGCCGTAGGTGTTTTCATTGTTGTATGTGAAACTTCATCGATAAGGCAAGAATCCGTTTCATGACCGATACCAGTAACTATAGGGATTTTTGAGCATGCAGCGGCAGAGCATATGGAATAACTATTAAAAATATGAAGGTCCATTTTAGAGCCTCCACCGCGAACAACTGCTATGGCGTCTACATTATATAAATTTGCCTCCTTTATGGCATTCGTTATTTCATCTACTGCCTGACTAGACTGGACACCTACAGCAAAGATCTTCAGCTTAAAATTCGTATAAATATCGTTATGCTCTAGCTCATTGATGAAATCCTGAAAACCGGAAGTTCCGGGAGAACCTATTAATGCAATTCGCTTATTAATCGGCCCAAAGTAAAGCTCTTTCTGGAGGTGGTACAAACCTTCTTTTTCAAGACGCAATCGGGTTTCGGCCTTTTGTTTTTCGATATCGCCCAATAATGTGGATGGATCAATTTGACTGATCACAAGGCTCATTCCATATACTTTATGAAAATTAACCGTTACTAAACATTTTATTTCAAGACCTTCTTTTAATACATCAGTTGCATTTAAGTCAAAGCTAGCGAGCTGATTTTGTATAGAATCAAAGCTCGTCCTCCAAATCATTCCTTTGGCCTGAGCAGTTCTTACGCCATCTTTAGAATCTACTAGCTCAAGATAGTAATGCCCATTCTTTTCGTTTGCCTTGGCAATTTCACAAGTGATCCAGACTTGTTTTACGGAAAATGTTTTTCTGACCCAATTTTCTATTGAAATATGGAGCTGTGTTAATGTAAATGTCTTCGGCTCTGTGTTCATTAAATTGCTATACTTCTTCTTCGTGATCTATTGTATCATTCAGGCCATCATTTATAAACTTATCTGAATCTGCTGAAGGAAGCTCTTCAACCTTTTTAAGCTTAGAAAGCATCATTCGGGTTCTAGTACCAACAAGGTTATCTATTTCATTGTTTGCCTCATTTATTTTCTTCTGTGCTTTGGCTAAAACACCGCCAAATTTTCCAAATTCTGTTTTTACAGCTCCCAGGACATTCCATACCTCACTTGTTCTTTTTTGTATAGCAAGTGTTTTAAAGCCCATTTGAAGGCTATTTAGCATTGCTGCTAAGGTTGTTGGGCCCGTCACAATGATTTTGTATTCTCTCTGCAACAATGCGATCATATCGGGTTGTCGCGCAACCTCCGCGAAAAGTCCTTCTATTGGAAGAAACATAATCCCGAAATCTGTTGTATTTGGTGGGTCAAGGTATTTTCCCTTAATATCCTTTGCAAAAGCTTTAATAGAGCGCATTAGATCTCTATTTGCCGCTTCAATTGCAGAAACATCTCCTAAGTCATAGGCCGCCTGTAGACGAACAAAGTCTTCTTGCGGGAACTTTGCATCTATGGGCAAATATATTTCTTTTCCAGATGACGTATTTCCGGGAAGCTTGATGGCAAATTCAACATGGGCATCAGAACCAGACTTCGTTTTTACGTTTTGATCATATTGCTCAGGAGCCAATATTTGTTCCAAAATATTTCCTAGCTGAATTTCTCCAAGGACACCTCTTGTTTTCACATTACTTAATACCTTTTTAAGATCTCCAACCCCACTTGCCAAGTTCTGCATCTCACCCAATCCTTTTTGAACGGCTTCCAACCTTTCACTTACAATTTTAAAGGATTGGCCTAAACGCTCTTCTAGGGTTTTGTGAAGCTTTTCATCTACGGTTTCTCGCATTTTTTCCAAGCGCTCATTGGTAGAATCTACAAGTTTATCTTGCTTCAGTCCCATGTCGTTGAACTTTTGCTTTTGTAGCTCATTAAAATCCTTAACGCTTTGTGCAAAAGACTCTTTAAATTCTTTGAGTGCATTGGTCATAGCTTCTCGATCATCTTTTGCATTTGATTTAAGGGTTTCACCAAGCGAAGTAAACTTCTCATTTAATTTCTCTGTGAGTTTTTCTATTCCGAGCGAAAGCTCCTCTCGATTATCCTTTAACATACCTGAAAGCTCCTTACGGTTTTCGCGAAACTCATTGCTAACGAGCTCTTGAATTTGTTTTACCCCTGAGGTTGATTTCATGGAGCGGATTTGAACCAGAATAAACAAAACCAAAATAAGGGTTAAAAAGGGTAGAAAAGTTAGCATCGAAGAAATCATATAAATCTTTTTTTTAGTCTTGTTGGTGTGTGTCTCAAATATAAGTATTGTAGCATTACGTTGAGGTTACCGAAACAAAAATAAAAATCTACTTCGTAATTTTCTTATGACTATAAAAACTTTGAGTTCAGCTTTAAAATTGTATGTCGAAATAAAATATTTATCAATTTATAAACATCTTGAAAGTGAAAACTGTTATCTATGGCGTAGAGCGAAATTAATTTTTACTTACATTTGAAATCAATTATGATAGTCAATTTATGACCCTAAAAATCACTCAAAATTAAATCCGAAATATGTTTGGTAGATTATTTAACAAGGGAAAGGAAAAGAACAAGGAAACATCCAATAAAAATCAAAAAAGCTGGTCAAAAGACGAGGCTGAATATATATTTCTTCACGGATCGCAAACTGGAGGTACTGAAATGTTGGCAAAAACCTTCTTTAAAAGTTTAATTAAAGAGGGAAAAAAGGTTTTCATGGACGATCTAGATAGCTATACGACTTATGAAAAAGCGACCCATCTGATTATTTTTACATCCACCTATGGCTCTGGTGGACCGCCCGCTAATGCCTCTGACTTCGAGGATGCATTTGAAGATGTTGAACCGATTAACCCATTAAAATTCGCGGTAGTAGCCTTTGGGTCTACTTCCTTCCAAGATTTTTGTCAGTTCGGTGTAGATGTGGATGGCTGGCTAGAATCAAATACTCATTTTGAGCGTCTTTTACCCTTAGTAAAGGTTAATAATCAATCAGATTCTGATTTTCGAGGTTGGCTTTCGTTGTGGAACCGCACAAGTAATATGGACACACAAATTGAGTTAAAAAGTTCGAATAAGAGATCATCAAAAATCCAAGAGTTTACAATTCTAGAGAACCAAGAGATCAGTGGAGACGAAACACATCTTATAAAACTAAAACCTACGAAGGATGTAAATTTTCAGTCGGGTGATTTACTTAGCGTGCACAGTGAAGATGGGCAGCAACCCCGAATTTACTCTATTGCCAAAATTGGAAATGACATTCTGCTTAGTGTGCGTAAACATGAACAGGGTATTTGCTCAGTTTATCTTTGTAATCTTTCAAAGGATGACGTTGTTAGCGCCTCTATCGAGCAGAACAAAACATTTCATCTACCAGTTGATGCATCCTCAATCTGGATGATTTGTAATGGAACAGGACTGGCCCCATTTTTAGGAATGATGGAAGAAAATTCTACCTCCAAGCTAAACTTAATTTGGGGAGGCAGGCAAGAGTCATCATTCGGGCTTTATAAACCTTTAGTGGATAAATCGATTGAAAATGGTTTAATGGAGAAATATGAACTGGCCTTATCTCGAACCGGAGAAAAGCAGTATGTTCAAGACGTTCTTGCGCAAAAATCGGATGAGGTTTCAAAAGCCTTAGATTCTGGGAGTGTGTTTATGATCTGTGGTTCGATGAATATGCAAAATGCTGTCCTCGAGGTTCTTGATGAAATCACAAATAGCAAACTAAATCAACCACTAAGCTTTTTTCAAGATAATGGTCAGTTACTCAAAGATTGCTACTAAATATTCACCGCTAGCGATAATGATTGCCTTTGCACATCGCATCGTCATGTAAAATTTATAGTGAACTCTGTTGTGTGGACAATGCTCATATTGGATTGTTCCTATTCAAAGAAACCTTTTATTGCTCCCTTTTTACTATTTCGCTGTCAATCAATGCAATCAGTTTCTCTGATCCTCGAATTCGTCCTTTATACATTCTTATTGTTGGCTTCAACCAACCGATTCGATTGTTTAAATAGTTTATGTATTGTGAGTTTTTACTGAGCTCAGTGTAGTTTACAGGCTCTAAATCTGACCAAAAGTCAAACTTCTTGAAATAATCTCTGTAAATCGTTCGGTGGTCTTGCATTTG
>CAJXCU010000042.1 GCA_913051935.1 uncultured Flavobacteriales bacterium | reverse complement strand
GCTTTCAATAACCTAACAGTCGCAAATTCAATTGGAAAACCTTCTGTATCTGAGACCTTTCCACGTACCTCGTGTACCTGGTTTTGGGCGTTCACTGCCAAACAAATAAAAAATGAGAAAAATAAAAAAAAGCTTCTAGCGCTCATTTTGACCTGAATATTTTTTCAGTACGATGGAGGCAATGTGCCCCCCAAATCCAAATGTATTGCTCATGGCATAATTTACTGGTTTTGAGCGCCCTTCTCCCAAGGGAAAATCAAATAAACCAGCAAATTCCGGTTCTATATTTTTCGTATTGATGGTCGGCGGAATAAAATTTTCTTGCAAAGATTTGACACAAGCAATTGCCTCTATAGCGCCAGCTGCTCCCAAAAGATGGCCAGTCATTGATTTTGTTGCTGATACTGTAACCTTCGAATGCTCTCCGAACACGCGCTGAGCAGCAATTAATTCGGAGCGATCGCCAAGTGGAGTTGATGTTGCATGCATATTGATATGATCGATATCATTTGGGCTTATTCCTGCTTCACGTATTGCCTCGCGCATGCCAAGTACTGCTCCTTCTCCATCAGGGTGCGTTCCTGTAAGGTGATAAGCATCTGCAGCCATTCCACCACCAACAATCTCGGCGTATATTTTAGCGCCTCTTTTAATGGCGTGGTCATACTCTTCAACAATTAGTGCTCCCGCACCCTCACCCATAACAAACCCGTCACGTTCAACATCAAAAGGCATTGAAGCCTCGGCTGGAGTATCATTCTTGGTAGATAATGCTCGCGCAGATGCAAAACCACCCATTGAGGCTTGATTAATAGCCGCCTCTGAACCTCCGCTAATTATAACATCAGCTTTATCCCACTTCACATAGTTAAATGCTTCAATCAATGCTGTATTTGATGTAGCACAAGCTGATACAGGGCAAAAGTTCACTCCCTGAAGTCCATATTTGATTGATAAAATACCCGAAGCAATATCTACCAATATCCGGGGTATAAAATAGGGTGTAAATCTCGGAGTCCCATCACCCTCACAAAAATCAGTCATTTGATCCTGAAAGGTTTGAATACCTCCATTTCCTGAGCCCCATATCACCCCCACTCTTGTTCTATCAAGCTCCTCAAAGTTTAGACCTGCATCTTTAACCGCCTGATCGGTGGAAACCAACGCATATTGACTAAAAGGATCATATTTGCGTACTTCTTTTCTATCGAAATGGTCTAAAGGATTATAGTCCTTCAATTCACAAGCAAATGTTGCTTTGAATTTATCGGTATTGAATTTTGTAATCGGAGCGGCACCACTTTTACCTTTCTTTAATCCATCCCAAAATGAATCTATATTTTCTCCAATCGGAGTCAATGCTCCAAGCCCGGTTATTACAACTCTCCTCATTAATGATCTAGATTTACTTTTTCGTATTCTTTATTCTGTATGATTTCTATGGCTCTGTTTAAAATCTCGTTCGTCGCATTATACACTTGATAAAACTCATTGGTATTCCATAAATTCCTGGCTAAATAAGCCTTCAAACGCAGTTTAATTGCTGTTTCACTAACCGCATATTCTTCCTCATTTTTCTCTAAGGTTTCATCCTCATTTTGCACGTAACCAAAAAATTCATTCATGAAACCCTCATCGCAACTAAATTCTGCTTTAAACTTTTTAAAATTCGGGTACTTTTTTAATAAATCTTTTCTGTTCTTATCGGTATAGGCATATGAAAAGGTATTTAAAAATCCTCCTCGTAATAAATCTGAGTAATAGTCTGAGTTGCCAATTGTATCAAGAGGCACAAAGAAATCTGGCATAATTCCACCACCACCAAATACAGTTCTATTGGTGATTAATGTTTTGAATTTTAAAGAATCGGGCATTTTAATAGAGTCTGAATGTACAAACTCTCCATTTAAGTAGCGTTGTGATATATCTTTACGATAAGCATCAACGTCGTCATAGGGTTTTTGTATAAATCGACCTGAGGGAGTATAGTATCTTGCAATCGTTAGTCTTATTTCAGACCCATCACTAAGTCCCATAGGTCTTTGGACCAGTCCCTTTCCAAAAGTTCTTCGACCTACCACCAAACCCCGATCCCAGTCTTGAATGGCACCTGATAAAATCTCACTGGCGCTGGCTGAGTATTCATCAGTCAAAACAATGAGCTTTCCTTTCTCAAACAGTCCTTTAAATTCCGAACGCAAGTTGTTTCGTGGCTGTGCGCGCCCCTCAGAGTATACGATAAGTTTTTCATTAGATAAAAACTCATCAGCAAGGCGATGTGCTGCACCAAGCAGCCCGCCACCATTTCCCTGAAGGTCAAAAATCAAGCTCTTCATCCCTTGATTTTTTAAGTCACCTAACGCCATTCTCACCTCCTCGTGGGAACGACGGGAAAAACTATTGAGTTTGATGTAGCCTATTTCATCATCCACCATGTAATAAGAATCAACTGAGAATACTGGGATTTTATCACGTGTGATATTGAACACTAAGTTTTTATCCGCATTCCTGCGTTGAATTTCTACCTTCACCTTACTTCCCAGCTCACCCATCAGTTTTTCTCTTACATCACTATTTCGCAAACCCACTCCCGCTATATTTTCATCATCTACAACCACAATTTTATCACCAGGCAATACGCCAAGCTTTTCTGCTGGACCACCTGCAATTGTTGCAACAACATTCAAGGTATCTTTCATGATCTGAAAACGAATTCCAACGCCAACAAAACTCCCATTGATGGATGTTTGTGCCGCTTGAAGCTCATCAGCAGGAATATAAGTGGAATGAGGATCTAGCTCCTCAAGAAGAGCAATAATGGCTGTTTCTGTCAATCCTTCATCGTCTGTAGGATCAACATAATATCTTGAAACCTTGTCTATTACCTCTTTAAACTTATAAGATGTGGAAAGATCTTTACCATCGGACTGCGCGGAAAGAGAAGTTGATAAGATGAGCAAAATAAGAACCGGGAAATATTTCATAGGAATGCTTTAAGTAAAAAACGCATAGCGACAAAAATAGTAACACTTGCGAGGTAGAAAGGTTTTTTTACTCTTTTTAACAGCTAAACAGTTCACAAATTAAGGTTTTATTGTTAGTATGTTTTTTGAGAGATTGAATCATCTTTTACTATTGCATGTACATTTGGGCTATGCTTAGAACAAATACTTCATTAAAACCATATAATACTTTTAATATAGAGGTCTTCGCGGAATATTATGCTCAATTTGACAGTGTAGCAAGCCTGACTCAATTGCTAAAAAATAGAAAAGATCTACCCATATTTATACTGGGAGGTGGAAGTAATATACTATTTACAAAAAACTTTAAAGGCCTTGTGCTGAAAAATGAAATTCTGGGACTTAAAACGATAGAAGAACATAGCAACTCGGTCGTTATTGAGGCTGGCGCTGGGATGAACTGGCATTCATTCGTTCTCAGATGTATTGAAATGAATTATGGCGGTCTGGAAAACCTAAGCTTAATCCCTGGAAATGTCGGAGCCAGTCCGATGCAAAATATTGGTGCGTATGGAGTTGAAATAAAAGACGTATTTGAATATCTCGACGCTGTACATATTTCGACTGGCAAATTACAGCGGTTTTATAAAGCGGATTGTGCTTTTGGATATCGTGAAAGTATTTTTAAGCGCAGTCTCAAGGATGAATACATTATTTGTCATGTTGCCTTTAGGCTCAGTAAACAGAGGCATAATCTGAATACCTCCTATGGAGCGATTGAGGCGGAGCTAGAGAAACGACAAATCACAAATCCGTCCATCAAAGATGTTAGCAATGCTGTAATAGCAATACGTCAATCCAAACTTCCTGATCCAAATGAAATTGGGAATGCCGGGAGCTTTTTTAAAAATCCAGTTGTTCCCAAAAACAATTTCGACAAGCTTCTTGAGAAATATCCGAACATTCCGAACTACCCTGCCCCAAATAATAAAGTAAAGCTAGCCGCAGGATGGCTCATCGAAAAAGCAGGATGGAAAGGAAGAACCATTGATGGCCGCTACGGGGTACATGCCCAACAGGCTCTGGTTCTTGTCAACTACAAAAATACCATAGGACAAGAAATACTCGACTTATCAAATGAAATTATTGCTGATGTCAAATTTAAATTTGATGTAACGCTCGAAAGAGAGGTGAATATTCTTTAATCCATGAAACAGATTGGTTCAGAATTAATAAATTCGCAGTCAAATACCTTGTGATATGAAAATTTCATTCAACTGGCTTAAAAACTATCTCGATTTCGACCTTACTCCCGAGAGAACCTCTGAAATCCTCACAGATACTGGATTGGAAATCGAGGGACTTCATAAATTTGAAGAAGTTACAGGAGGTCTCGATGGTGTTGTTGTTGGAAAAGTCTTATCCTGTGAATCTCACCCTGATGCAGATCGATTAAAAGTCACACAGGTAAACCTAGGGAAAGAAACAGTTCAAATTGTCTGTGGAGCACCGAATATTGGAAAAGAGCAAAAGGTTTTAGTAGCAACTATAGGTACAAACCTTTACCCGAATGATGGGGACGCATTTAAAATAAAAAAAGCAAAAATTAGAGGAGTCGAATCCTCAGGAATGATTTGTGCGGAAGATGAATTAGGAATCGGTAATTCACATGAAGGTATTTTAATACTTCCAAATGAAGTCCCTGTGGGTACAAAAGCCTCAGCGTATTATGAACTTTACGAGGATTATCAACTTGAAATAGGATTGACGCCGAACAGGTGTGATGCCATGGGACATATTGGTGTAGCGAGAGACATCAAAGCTTTTCTTAATTTTCATCAAAACCAAAATCTCACCCTAAAGCTCCCTGAATCCAATATTTCGAGTATCGAAAATAAGGGACAAGACAATATTTCAATAAAAATCGAAGATTCCGAGCTGTGCCCGAGATACATTGGAGCACTATTGGACAATGTAAAAATTCAGCCATCACCAAAATGGCTTCAGAATAGACTTAAATCTATCGGTCTTGATCCTATTAATAACGTAGTAGATGTGACTAACTTCATTATGTATGAATATGGAACACCAATGCATGCTTTTGATAGAAAGCATTTGAAAGATGAAGTTGTCATAAAGAAAGCCGAAAAAGGTACGCCATTCATAACGCTAGACGGTGTTGAAAGAACTCTAAATGGGGAAGAATTAATGATTACTAGCAATGGAAAAAACCTTTGTATTGCAGGAGTTTATGGAGGATTAGACTCGGGAGTTTCAGAAAGCACGACAAGTATATTTCTAGAATCAGCTATATTCGACGCAACCTCTGTTCGTAAAACCTCAAAAGCACATGCACTACAAACCGATGCAAGTTTCCGATTTGAGAGAGGCGTAGACCCTAGCTTCACCTCCGATGCGATGAATCGTGCCATTTCCCTTATTCAGGAAATCAGTGGGGCCAAACTAACGATGAAGCCAGTAGTCGTAGATGAACTTAATGAGGTCGAAAAAAACATAAGCTTTTCGCTTGAGTTTTTAAATGACAGACTTGGAACATCCTTGAAATTAGATGAAGTTATCTCTATACTAGAAAACCTTGATTTTATATGTAAATATGATTTAGATAATAATATACAAGTAATTGCACCTCAATACCGTATAGATGTAAATAGACCAGAAGACATCCTAGAGGAGGTACTTAGAATTTATGGCTTTAACAAGGTTGAGCTTCCTAAAAAATGGAACATATCCTTTCCCGTTGAAGACACAAAAAACACAGAAAACCTGCAAAGAACAATTGCTGAATGGTTCGTTTCAAATGGTTTCAGCGAGGTTATGAATAATTCTCTCAGGAGAAACGACCTTACAGATGGTGAAATTCAGAGTGTAGAAATATTGAATCCATTGAGTAAAGAGCTGCAGACAATGCGAAAATCACTTTACTTTGGTCTTCTTGAGAACCTTGCCTACAATCAAAATCGACAACAACAAGAACAAAGATTATTCGAATTTGGCAAATCGTATCAACTGGCTAATCAGCAATATATCGAAACGAGAGAGCTTGCTTTTGCCGTTTTTGGAAAAACGGATGAGCTATCATGGCAAAATGCGACGAAAACCTTGAACTTTTTCAATCTAAAGCAAATATGTGAAGGGTTGATTTCAAAATTAGGTTTAAAGGCAAGAATTGAGGAAGGAGGAAATTCGCAAGGATTTTTTGAGAGAAGCTATCAATACACTCTAGGAAAGCAAATATTGATTGAATTTGGACAAGCTAGTTCATCCTACTGCAAAAAGGCTGGTATAAAATCTAAGGCATTCATCGCATTATGCAATTGGGATCATCTGTTAAAATTTAGCAATTCGAATACCACCTTCAAAGAGCTACCTAAAACGTTCTTTGTTAGAAGAGACTTTTCACTTGTGATAGATGCAAAGCTTGAATATGCAGCCATTGAGAAGCTTGGTTATTCAATCAATAAAAAGCTCTTAAAGAACATGTCTTTATTTGACGTTTACGAGGGGGATAAGCTCCCAAAAGGAAAAAAATCTTATGCAGTTTCATTTTTGTTTCAAGATGACAATGAAACACTTAAAGATGAAGTCGTAGATGCAATCATGTCGCAAATTCGTAAAAAACTAGAGGAAGAATTAGGAGCTGAGCTTAGAGCTTAAGCTCATTTAATTTGTCTAAAAAACGATCTAAGTTTTCATTTTTTATAATTTCATCTTTACCAACAACAAGCAAATTTTTGGCTTTATTGGAATGTAGCCATAGTTTGAGATTTACTATTGAAACATTTAAGGTGCCATTAATATCAATTCTGTAGGTTGACTTTTGATTTTGATCAAACAAGGATTTGAGATTCCAATTTTCTTTCGAAATAGACTGGTTCTCACTAACGATTAGCAAGGAATCAAAATTGTCTATAGCAAGCTCATACCGTTCTTTAGTCTGAACCACCTCATTGGCATTAGCAGAGCACCAGGCCTCAATTGCTTTAGAAAATGGCGTATTAGCCTTAAGATATATTGTTTCTAGTTTCATGAATCAAATAGCGGTCAAAGATAATTGAAATAATGAAGTGGAATCAAAAAAAGAACAATATCCATTTTTTTAGATCATGTAAAAGAAGCATTACCTTTCTTGAACTCATTTAAAAAATTCTCTAACGCGTTCCGGTGGTCTGGCTACAATGGCTTTTTCGTCAGAAATTACAATTGGACGTTCTATTAGTTTCGGATGGATAAGCATTAAATCAATAATGGCATCCTCACTTAAATCCTTTCCTTTGATCAATTCTTTATACTCCAACTCATTTTTACGAAGCAACTGCTCGGCGGTATACCCTAATTGCTTTAATATAAATAACAGTGTTTCTTTAGACAATGATTCGTTCATGTAATGAACAACCTCAACATCTTCTGTACTTTCAGTTAATACCGCCAATGCTTGACGGCTTTTTGAGCATCTATTGTTATGATAAATGGTAACTTTCTGCATACTACAAAACTATACAATATTCAGGTCATACAAATTATTTGATTGTTCAAAAGTTGTCCTATTTTCTATTATTACGGTCTTTCAATTCAATAACTGAATACTTAGATTTGTACAAAGTAATTTTCATGAATTTTCTGAATGAACTAAACGAAAGCCAAAGAGTAGCTGCAAAACATATGTATGGGGCGGCTATGGTTATCGCAGGAGCTGGTTCAGGAAAAACAAGGGTACTTACCTATAGGATTGCCCACATGATTGAAAACAATATTGATCCATTTAATATTCTGGCGCTCACATTTACCAACAAAGCGGCAAAAGAAATGACCGAGCGGATTGGCGCAATAGCCGGAGGGCACGAGGCAAAGAATATCACTATGGGAACCTTTCATTCGGTTTTTTCAAAAATTCTTCGTTTCAATGCCGATAGAATCGGTTTCCCGAGCAATTTCACTATATACGACACGCAGGATTCTAAAAGCCTTATAAAGGATATCATAAAAGGATTTAAATTAGACGATAAGACCTATAAGCCTAGTCAAGTTTTTGGCAGAATATCTACTGCGAAAAACAACCTTATCTCACCTGAAGACTATAATGATAATCCAGAAATAAAACTTGAGGATAAACAATCAAGACGTCCAGAAATGGGGAGAATATATACGAGCTATATGAATCGATGTCAGCGCTCTGGCGCAATGGATTTCGATGACCTTTTGTATTATACGAATATTCTATTGAGAGATTTTCCGGATGTGCTCCATTACTACCAACATAAATTCAAGTATATCCTTGTAGACGAGTATCAGGATACTAATTTTGCGCAATACTTAATTATCAAGCAGCTTGCTGCCGCATACGAAAACATTTGTGTTGTAGGGGATGATGCACAAAGTATCTATTCGTTTAGAGGAGCGAATATTGAAAACATATTGAACTTTAAAAAAGACTATCCCGATTTCACGTTATTTAAACTTGAACAGAACTACAGAAGCACCAAAAATATTGTTGAAGCTGCAAACAGCGTAATTAAAAACAATAAAGATCAAATCCACAAGAAGGTTTGGACAGACAACCAAATCGGAGAAAAGTTAGAAGTCATAAGAACCTTGACTGATAACGAAGAAGGAAGAGCAATTTCAGCTAAAATATTTGACAAACAAAAATCTGGAGGGTCATTTAATGACTTTGCAATACTTTATCGTACAAATAGACAATCAAGAAGCTTTGAGGAATCGCTCAGAAAACTCAATATTCCCTATAAAGTATATGGGGGGCTATCGTTCTATCAAAGAAAAGAAATTAAGGACCTACTCGCCTACTTTCGCTTATCGGCAAACCCAAATGACGAAGAGGCATTGAAAAGGGTAATCAATTATCCGCGCCGCGCCATTGGGAAAACGAGTATCGAAAAGCTAATTGTTGCTGCCAATAAATATAGCACCAGTATTTGGGAGGTGATCTCAAATTTCCATAAATACCCGGTTGACATTAATAAAGGAACGCAAGCAAGAATTGGTGAATTTGTGACTATGATACAGAGCTTTCAAGCGGAAGTAAATGAAAAAGATGCTTACACGCTTGCAGAACGTATTGCAAAAGCTTCAGGAATCATGCGGGAGCTTATGAATGAAAAAAATAAAGGACCCGAGGAAGTAGAACGTTTTCAAAATATAGAGGAACTTCTGGGAGGAATCCAAGAATTTGTGAACTCCAACGAAGACGACAGCGTAAAAACATTGGCGGACTTTATGCTTGAGGTGGCATTACTGACAGATGCAGACCAAGAAAAACCAGAGGAGAAAAACCATGTCTCGCTAATGACGATCCATTCAAGCAAAGGACTTGAATTCCCAAATGTATACCTAGTTGGACTTGAAGAGAATCTGTTCCCCTCGCAAATGGCATTGCAATCACGAACAGACTTGGAGGAGGAAAGAAGACTGTTCTATGTCGCTGTTACGCGCGCTATGGATTCTTGTACCATTTCATATGCGAGCTCAAGATTTTTATGGGGTCAGGCCATAAGTTGCGAACCCTCAAGATTTTTAGACGAAATTGATCCAAAACATCTTTCATTTAATACTTTGAAACGGCCAACAAGCAAAAACGCTATTGGAAATAAATTTCAAGCCCAAAGACGAGGAGGACTGAATAAAAACATTGGTAGTGCTCCCCCAGGGAATTTGCGATCTCTGAAAGATGTCAAGAGGGCCCAAAATTCTGGAAATCTATCAAATAATAACACGAAAGAAATCAAGGTAGGCTACAATGTTCAGCATGAAAGATTTGGAAAAGGAAAGGTGACGCATGTTGAAGGAAGCGGAGCAGATCAAAAGGCGACAATTTTTTTTCCACACCACGGAAGTAAAACCATTCTCCTACGCTTTGCGAATCTTGAGATAATTGAGTAATTCAAGCGGATCTAGTCCTGATTTAGGGCATGTACAAAGTGATACCCTTTTACCACAAAATCCTCTTTAAAGAAAAATTTATGTGCGGCATGGTTGTAGGTAAAGGCATCTAAACCGATCGAAGTACAGTCCTTTTGTTTAGCAAGTCTTTTAGCGTAATCAAATAAGATCGCCCCAACCCCTCTTGAACGAAAACCTTCGGCGACAATTACATTGTCAAGCTCCATGTATTTTCCGCACCAAAGCTTGTGACCTAGCCATACACCGCTAAGACCAATGAGCTCGCTGTTTTCATATACCGCGAGCATAGAATAATTATGCGGGAGCATCTCCTTAAGCTGTTTTTCGTATTCTAAACATGTCAAATTTGGATAAAGATGGATTAACAGCGGATATGCCGTCAATAATTCTTCTATCGTTGTTAATTCTAAAATTTTCATATTCATTCATATAGATTCCGTCATGTAATCTTCACACGCACGTTCGGGGAGTAATTAAGATCATGAAGCATCAATTCTAATTTTAAAAATACCAAATTGTAATTTACTTGATTGTAGTTTGTATTTATTAAACCACGTGTAAATTTGTTTTTTTGATACTTTCGTGTTTATGAAGGTCATTAAAAAAATTCTATTTTCTATTTTAAGTGAAAAAAGCTATCTAAAATTACTACACCGGAGCTTTTATGCTTTACTTGACCTGGGCATTTTAAAAGGCAATTCGAAATTCAAGTACCATCACAAGGTAAAGGAATTGATCAAAGAGGATGACGTCGTTCTCGATATTGGCGCCAATTTAGGGTATTTCGCAAAAACTTTTTCAAGAATCACCTCAAAGGGAAAAGTCATTTGCATTGAACCACTTCCACAGTATTTTGCTGTATTGAAGTATTTCTTGGGGAAGAAAAAAAATGTTTCGCTTCACAATGTTGCACTGGGAAAGGAATCCGGGACAGTCACGATGGTACTTCCTATGCAAGATGGAATGATTCGAACGGGACTCCCCTATATTTCCAAAGAAAAAATAAAGTCAGACGACAGAACGCAGGAGGTTCAAATTGTAAATCCACTTTCGCTCATTGAAAACGAAGCAAAACTGGATTATATCAAATGTGACATTGAGGGATATGAATGGATTGTTTTTCAAGAGCTAAAACCTGCAATCCAAAAACATTTACCTATTGTTCAAATTGAAATTTCTAATAAAAATCTGAAAAACTTTATTGACTTTTTTAAGGGGTTGGAATATGTTCAATACGGAATTGTAGATCAGAAAATTATTCAGGAATATGGAAAACAGAAAGAAGATGGTGATTATCTTTTCGTACCAAAATCAAAAGAAAGGTCTTTTCTAAATACACGGACATAAATATGAAATTGATTTGTATACTGTTTTTGTTTACTATTTGCTTCGCATGTAAAAAAAACGCCGGCATATTCGAGCTTTCGGGAATCATTACGGATATGAGCAGTACAAGCGGACTGGAGGACTGCAAGGTCTATCTCTATAGTGTCCCGATCGGTTCAAGTGAAGAATTGTTAACCGATTCAGCTGTAACACAAAACGATGGCTCCTTTTATTTTTCATTTGAAAGGGCTCAAATGGAAAAATATAAAATCAAATATGATAAAGAGGGTTATTTTGAGGGAGAAGAAATTATCTTTTTTTCAGCCCTTTCACTTGAAGAAATCAATACTGTTAGTCTTCAAACGTATAAAAAATCATGGGTCGGGATTCGAATAATCAATGAAAACCCTCAAGATAGCGACCATTTTAGATTCATTAAGCAGGACGGTAAAATTAATTGTCCTGAGTGCTGCCCTCCTGACGAACAAAATTTCTACGGGAATTTAGACACAACCATATACTGTGCAAATAATGCAAATGAAATTTACTCCATAATGTACTGGGTAATTGGGACCCCAATTGTTGATATTGCTGAGGTAAATACATCGCCATTGGATACCACGCTTATTGAAATTAATTATTAAGTGTGAATGGTTTGCATTGCTATTTTAGGTGGTAAATCAGATGCACATAATTGCAAAAAAAAGACTATTTTTGCGTACAAATTTTAGAAAATGACTGAAAACTTTTCCCTAGAAGACTTAAAGCAAAAATTTGCTGAAAATAAAAGCTTTCGAATCTCCACGATTGCAATTGGTATTTTAGCCGTTTTGGTGCTAGGATTTTTAAGCTACCGCCAATGGATTTGGAAACCTGACAACGAGAAATCAAAAGAGACCTATTTCGTTTCTTTAAATGCGATTGCGAATGAAGGAAACAATACCGCTATGGACACAAGTAAGTCAGGCGCCAAAACCGACCCAATCAAAAAGCTTCAGAAAAGTGTGAAGAAATATGATGGGAAAATTGGTGGCGAAGTGAGTAAATACCTTCTTGCCACCCAATATATGAGAAAGGGAAAATATAAAGAGGCGTTGGTTCTATTGGAAAATGTCAGTGTTGAAGACACCTATGTTCGCATTGAGGTAATTGGCTTGCAAGGAGATTGTCAATCCGAACTTAAAAACTACGAGAAAGCATATTTGCTCTACCAAGAGGCTGCAGAATCAAACGAGAATGACTTCACAAGTCCAATGTACCTCTTTAAAGCCGGTTTAATTGCCGAAAAGCTTAAAAAATATGATGAGGCTAAATCACATTACGAAAAAATCGCAACAATTTACCCGAAGTCCTTTTATGCCAAAGAGAAAAACTTAGAGGCGTACATTGCAAGAAATTCGAAATAAATCCTGCGCTATGGCTACGTCCAATAAAAACCTATCAGCGTACGATAAAAGCAAAATTAAAACTGGTGCCGATTTAAATATCGGCATTGTTGTTTCTGAATGGAATGAGGATATAACATCGAATCTAACCGAAGGAGCTGTTCAAACGCTTTTAGAGAATAATGTATCTAGGGATAACATTAAAATTCAAAAGGTTCCTGGCGCTTTTGAATTGCCGCTGGGCGCTCAATTGTTATTAAAAAATCAAAAATTAGATGGAATCATCGCAATTGGTGCTGTTATCCAAGGAGAGACAAAACATTTTGATTTCGTCTGCCAGGGTACTACTGAGGGCATTATGCGTGTAATGCTTGATTTCAATACCCCAATCTCGTTTTGTGTTCTTACAGATAATACAAGAGAACAATCCATTGCTCGATCAGGAGGTAAACACGGAAACAAAGGAATTGAAGCCGCTGTAAGTTTATTACAAATGATTGCAGCACACAAATCATTATCATGACACTAATAAAATCTATCTCAGGAATCCGCGGTACAATCGGTGGCGAGGTGAACGAGGGGCTCACCCCAATTGATACTGTTAAATTTGCCTCAGCATACGGTGCTTGGTTAAAGAATAAAAATCCGAATAAACGACTCAAAGTAGTAATTGGCAGAGACGCACGGCCCTCTGGGCAAATGGTTTCTGACTTGGTATGCTCAAGTCTCATAGGTTTAGGAATAGACGTTGTGAACCTTGGTTTATCTACGACACCGACGGTAGAAATCGCAGTCCCTATGGAAAATGCAAATGGCGGAATCATTCTTACGGCGAGCCACAATCCAAAGCAATGGAATGCCCTAAAGCTTTTAAATGAGAAAGGAGAATTTATTTCAGGAGCAGAAGGAAATGCATTACTCGATATTGCCGAAAATGCTTCTTTTAAATTTGCAGAGGTAGATGATCTAGGCGTCGTTACAAACGACGATAGCTATCTTCAAAAACACATTGATGCCGTTTTAGCTTTACCTCTAGTAAACATTGAAGCCATTAGAAATGCGAATTTCAGCGTCGTTGTAGATGCCGTAAATTCCACAGGAGGTATATTTATTCCAGCACTTTTAGAGGCTCTTGGTGTAGCAAATATAACAAAGCTATACTGCGAACCCAACGGACAATTCCCACACAATCCGGAACCACTACCTGAGCACTTGACAGACCTTGCTGCAAAAATAAAAGAAACCAATGCCGATGTCGGCTTCACCGTAGACCCTGACGTTGACCGTTTAGCAATGGTATGTGAAGACGGAAGCATGTTTGGCGAGGAATACACCTTGGTGGCAGTTTCGGACTATGTACTCAGTCAAACACCTGGAGCCACGGTATCAAACCTATCCTCTACGCGTGCCTTGAGAGATATTACTGAGCAAAGAGGTGAAAAGTATCACGCATCAGCAGTTGGCGAAGTAAATGTAGTAAGTCTAATGAAGGCAGAGAATGCAATTATAGGCGGTGAAGGAAATGGTGGTGTAATTTACCCTGAATCTCATTATGGCCGAGACGCATTGGTAGGTATTGCATTATTTCTATCTCATTTAGCATTAAAAAATTGTTCAGTCTCAGCTTTAAGGGACAGCTTACCCAAATACTGTATCTCCAAAAATAAAATTCAGCTGACTCCGCAAATTAATGTAGATGACATACTTGATAAAATGGCGGAGAAATACAAAAATGAGGAAGTTGATACCACCGATGGTGTAAAAATATACATAGGAAAAGAATGGGTTCACCTTCGAAAAAGTAATACTGAGCCTATCATTCGCATCTACTCTGAAAGTAGATCAATGGTTGCCGCAAATTCATTAGCGGATAGGTTTAAAGCTGAAATCAAGGCACTTATATAAGTGTAAAATAAATCGACTTTATTAACAATTCTTCTTTCATAACTGCATATAATTTGATTGACACTTATTAAATACGTCGCTAGATTGCACTAAACTAAAATTAAATTATTATGAAAAAATTATTCTTTACTACTTTAACAGCTTTGCTCTTCACATTCACTGGAAATACGCAAATATCTGCAACATTAAACGCAGGAACATTATTTTTATCGGATACAGAAGGTGAGGCTTTTATTGGCTTCAACCTTGAGGGGAAATATGACCTTAACGAAAACATGCGAGCAGGATTAGCATTAGGCCTTTACAATTATTCTGAAGATTTTGATGACATTAAGGTGGGTGTAAATATTATTCCGATTTCGGCATCATTTGAATATAAAATTCTGAGCGATGCTTTTAGACCTTATGCGGGAATAAATGTTGGATTAAATCGAACTTCGGCTGTTATCAAATTTGGAGGGGAATCAGAAAGAGATGGAGAGAACTACTTTAGCTTTGCTCCAGTTGTCGGTGCTGAATATATGATTTCCGATAACTTCGGAATTAATCTTAATGCGAAATATCATTATATATTAAGTGGCGATGATAATATCGATAACGCTACGGCAATTGCTGTTAACTTTGGAGTCGTGTTGGCTTTTTAATTTTAAAAAAATGAATTTTCAAGAGGGCTTCGGCCCTCTTTTTTTTCAAAAATATTTCAAAATAAATTAGTTCTAATACATCTTTATAATCATAGTTTATAAACAAGTAGCTCTTTAAAAATCAATTTAATAAGACTCATTCGGGTTAAAATGATTGGTACATTTTCAAAAAATCAAAATAAACCAATTATGAAAAAACTTATTTATACATTAGGAATCTCCTCGATGCTGTTTAGTTGTTCGACCATTACCAAGGTCACCAACTCAAATACAAATACAATGAACACCCACGAGTCCGGGGTTGTGATGCGACCTTTGCTCGCTGATGTTGAGGTGTCGCAAGACCGAAAGTCAATTGAATACATTGTCCCATACTATATGAATGCGAAAAAAGAAGGCAAAGAAAATGCAGTTCTTAAGTTTAAAAAAACACATAAATGTGATTACATAGTAGATCCTGTTTTTGAAATAATTACTGAGACAGGTGCTAAAAATGAGATTAAAATCACGGTGAATGGCTACGCCGCCTCATACGCAAATATTAGACAGGTCGATAGTCTTCCAAAGTCTGTGATTCAGTACGGCATGCTTCCAAAGAATGTTAAAGCGCTTAATTACCTTAATACGTTTGAAGAAAAAATACCGTCTTACGGCATTGAATTTAGTATCCTAGCATATACTGGAGTTCAAGTGGATAAAATTCTGAGCAATTCAAAAAATCGGGTTTATTTGTCCTACGAAGGGTATGGACTACTCGGAGGAAGTGATGTTCGAATAAACGCCGATTTTATAGATAAAAGTAACGATAATACCATTGGTTCATTGGAATCAGTTAGTATTGACTCATACAATACAGCCTCGGCAGGTATAATGCGCGAATTTCCATTATTCAATTTCATGAAACTTAGATTACAGGGAGGATTAAATGTTTTAACTGGTACTACGGGTGCAGCAATATTAGATGATTTATCAGATGACTACTCTTATACTAACCTGAATGGCTATGAAGAAGCGAACTTCTTTTCACTTGGATTACGAGTTGGCGCAGGAGTGGATATAAGGATATATAAATCACTTTCTGCAATAGCTAAAGTGCATTACAACCAAAATCTTTTAAATATTATGGGCAAACCAGATTGGACATTCCAAAATAATTCTGGTGATGAACCTGCGGATGTTGAATCATTTAAAATAAATAAAATTCGATTTGAGGATCAATCGTTAATTAACCTTTCGGTAGGATTAAGATTTGTTTTTTAGAAAGCATTTTTAACAATTTAAGAAAGAGGGCTTCGACCCTCTTTTTTTATGAGCTAAATTTCAAGTTCAACAAGATTCAGATTTTTTTTCATGAATTAATAACTTGATATGATTAATTTTAAGGCAAGACATCTATGGAAGAGAAGAGAAAAAAGATTGAAGTATGTTTCACCCCAGGGGAATACAATTATTTTAAAGATGAATTTGAAATCGTTGTAGTGATCGATGTGCTGCGGGCAACCACGGCAATATGTGCTGCTTTTGATAATGGAATCAAGTCGATTATTCCTGTACCTACCCTCGAAGATGCGCTTGAATACAAAAAGAAAGGATTCCTTGTTGGTGCGGAACGCAAAGGACAGATTGTAGAGGGCTTTGATTTTGGAAACTCCCCCTACTCCTACATGAAGGAAGAATTCAGAGGTAAAGAGGTCGTACTGACCACCACCAATGGAACCAAGTCTATAGCTGCCGCTAAAGATGCAGACACTGTTGTTATTGGTGCGCTTGTAAATCTTGACGCTATGGTTGATTGGCTGATCAAACAAAATAAGAACACACTTTGTCTTTGCTCTGGATGGCAAGACAAGTTCAACCTTGAAGATACCATATGTGCAGGGGCTATTTCTGATGCGCTCATTGCAACTGGAGACTTTACATCTATTGAAGACTCCTCTATTGCCGCAAAGTATTTATACCAATCTGCAAAAGATAACTATATGGGGTATTTAAAATCAAGCTCGCATCGAAGAAGACTACGGAACCTCAACCTTAACAAAGATGTTATCTATTGCCTAACACCAAACACATCAAATGCTATTCCTATTTTGCGCGACGGGAAGCTTTATAACCAATGATCAATGAAATACCTTGTCCTCATATTTACGGTTTGCGTCTCACTTTCCATAACGCATACACCTAAAAGGGCCATGTGGGGCTTTTTTGGCCACAAAAAAATTAACCGCATTTCAATATTCACCCTACCCAATGAAATGTTTGGATTTTACAAAGAACATATTGAATATATCACAGAACACGCTGTTGATCCCGACAAGAGGAGATATGCAGTGGAAGGAGAAGCTCCATGTCACTATATTGACCTGGACCATTATTACCGCAAAGGTGAAGACCCTTACAAAAAAATGCCAAAAACTTGGAAGGCTGCGGTAGCTAAATTCTCAGAAGATACACTACAGGCATATGGAATTGTACCATGGCATATTCAACGCATGAAGTATAGACTTCAAAAGGCTTTTGAACGTAAAAATGTGGATCTAATATTAAAATATTCAGCAGATATTGGGCACTACATTGGAGATGCACATGTACCCTTACATACAACTGAAAATTATAACGGAAAAATGACGAATCAGGTCGGCATTCATGGTTTATGGGAAAGCCGTTTGGTAGAGGTGAATTCGGACAACTATGATTACTTTGTTGGAAAGGCAGACTATGTGGATGATGTACTAGATTTTGCTTGGACGGCCGTAAAAGGCTCACACAACGCACTTGACTCCGTATTTCAAATGGAAATAGAATCTACGAATGAAATACCCTCTAATCTTAAATACAGTTATGAACGAAGAGGAAATACGACAGCCAAAGTCTATTCAAAAGAATTCTGTGATCTCTACCACTCTAAAATGAATGGGATGGTCGAAAGAAGAATCAAAAGAGCAGTTTTATCTACTGGCTCCATCTGGTACACCGCCTGGGTAGATGCCGGACAACCGGACCTACGTGAATTGCAATATACCAAACCCAGTGATGAATTAATTAAAGAGCTACAAGCCCTTGATGACGCCTACCATGATGGTCTTCATAAAGGAAGAATCTGTGATTAAATATTAATAACCTAGACTGCCCATAAACAGACAAAAGGCGATAAATAAAATCAATGAACCGACCAAAGCTACAATCACTAGTACTTGCCTCTTTTTTGTTTTAGACTCCTGTCTCTTTGCCCTTTCTAATCGCTTTTTAAAAAGAGATACATGCTCTCGAAGTATTGAGCTGTTTGAGGACTTCACCTCTAATAGGTCTAATGACTGGTATACATTCGCAAGTGTTTCGGTATACGAAAAAGTATTGCTACCTAATGTTTTTGCAAACATAGCCCCAAAAATTGGTGTAGACCGCATTGAATCCATCTGTTTGGCGCTGCGTAAAGTATTCATGTCGGATACCATACCTTCGAATCTTGCAATCCACATTCCGCAATCTTGTATTAAATCCTCCAGCTCATCTGACTCTTGCTCAACAAATTCGTCCTTTACAATAGAGCTACCGCAGTAGGCACAATTTGATACCAAAAGCTCATTTTCAGCACCACAATTAACACATTCTCTATAATTCATTTTTCAAAGATCAGGGTTGAATGCTATGCAAAATTATCGACCCATCTCACCAAAACAAGAGAGCCTAATTGTATGATTAAGGCAGTACAAATAAGAATGAATAGAAAATTATCGGTAAGATAAGACTCCATAAAGAGACCTAGTAAAAACTCAGCCAAACCAGCCACAAATAGCAAAAGTGTCAACCCAAATTTGAAAGCATCTTTGATTCGAGAGGTTGCTAAGTACCCCAAAAACGCAACATTGATAAGGATAATAATATCATTTATAATCCAATTAAATGGTTCGTATCTACTCAAGATCAAACCAAGCAGCGAATTCAATATTAGCAGAAGTAAACCCGAAAATATAAATACCTTTTTCATTTTTGATTTTTATTCAGCATTTGGGGGCGGAGGTGGCGGTGTACTATTAACCATTTCTTTTAAATCATTATCATCCATTATATTTCCCCAATCCGACATGCCCTTTTTCCATACAAGCGTTTGTCTATTGACAATATCTTGTTCAATCATTTTTTGAATCGCATGAAGATTATGTGGACCATTTTGTTTGTTATCTATTAGCACATAATACTGATCACCTCTATTTGGTGGCGGTGGAGGTGTATTCCCTTCTGAACCTGGGGTGTTTTGATTACCTGTATTCATATTTCCTACCATATTACCCATGACATTCCCCATACCAAAGCCTACTCCCATTCCCATACCTGCGCCCATAGTACCTCCCATAGTACCTTCATTTTGAGCAGCTTTATCTAGCACATCAAAGCTTCGTTCCATTTGATAAATATCCTTACCGGCAATATTTACTTTGGCAGCCAAGTCTTTTGCCTCCTTCAACTTAATGACGCTAGGGTCATCCTCAGGCACATTAATAGACATGATAAAGAAGTTTTCAATTTTAATCCCATATTTTTCAAACTCTTCTTGAATTCCCTTTTGACAAAATGAGGATACGTCAGAAATAATTGCCTGAACATCTAAAATTGAAAGCCCATCCAAAACGATTTTTTTTCCTATTCCAGAGGTTATTGAAGAAATTACAAGCCCCTCAAAATAATCTAAAACCTTGACCACAGAAAAATCTGTCATATTACCGACCAAAAGTTCTAAAAACTTTCTTGGGTCTTCAATAGACAAGCCAAATTGACCAAATGCACGCACTGGTACGATAATATTATACTTCGGGTCTTCAAGAACTATCGGTACTGGCGTACCCCATTTATTATCTAGAAAAGACATCATATTTACAAACCAGACCTCAGCTTGAAATGGGGAATCATCCCCGAAAGGAAGATTAATAAGCTTATTCAGCAGGGGAATGTTACCCGATTTTAAGGTAGTGGTTCCCGAATCAAATTCATCCAAAATCTGCCCGCCTTTCACAAAAAAGGCTTTTTGAGATGTATTTACAATGAGTTGTGTACCTAATTTTAAATCTTCAACAGGATGCTTCCAAACAAATTGATCCGAATTAGATTCGTATTTAATAACATCAATAAATGCCATGCGCAGTATAATTTATAACATAAGACATTATAAATATACGTGTTTAATTTGCGTTTAAAAAGCAGTAATGTATCCTTTTTTAACCTTAAACGATTTTTCGATACTTGATTCTCTTCGGGCCAGCATCCCCCAATCGCTTCTTTCTATTTTCTTCATAATCAGAATATGTGCCTTCAAACCAATACACCTCTGAGCCCCCTTCAAAAGCTAAAATATGTGTGCAAATTCGATCCAAGAACCATCTATCATGTGAGATTACTACTGCACAACCCGCGAAATTTTGAATCCCTTCCTCTAAGGCTCTTAAGGTATTGACATCAATATCATTGGTAGGTTCATCTAGCAATAAAACGTTCGCCTCAATCTTCAGCGTCATGGCCAAATGCAGTCGATTCCTTTCACCTCCCGAGAGCACACCTACCTTTTTATTCTGGTCAGAACCATTAAAGTTGAACTTTGATAGATAGGCCCTTGAGTTTATTTTTTGATTCCCAACCTCAACATATTCGAGACCATTAGAAACAACATCAAAAACAGATTTATCTGGATGAATATCTTTATGGGTTTGGTCAACATAACCCAACTTTACCGTATCACCTACCTGAAATTCACCCCCATCAGGTTGCAGCTCATTCATAATCATTTTGAAGATGGTTGTTTTTCCCGCTCCATTAGGACCAATAACCCCGACTATGCCGGCAGGAGGTAGCTTGAAGTTTAAGTTATCATAAAGTAATTTTTCTCCAAATGACTTTGAAACACTTTCTGCATCAATTACATTAGTTCCCAAACGCGGACCGTTTGGTATTGGAATCTCAAGCGTATCTTCCTTAGCCTTTGTATCTTGCGATAGCAGCTTCTCGTAATTTTGAATTCTCGCTTTATTCTTGGCCTGTCTCGCTTTGGGATTCATTCTGACCCACTCAAGCTCCCTCGCCAAAACCTTCTGTCTTTTAGACTCAGACTTTTCTTCTTCTTTTAGTCGTTTTCCTTTCTGCTCGAGCCATGAGGTGTAGTTTCCTTTCCATGGGATACCCTCCCCCCTGTCTAAC
>CAJXCU010000041.1 GCA_913051935.1 uncultured Flavobacteriales bacterium | reverse complement strand
CTTGGCTCGATAATCCATGGTGGGAAAATGATATTATAAATTCCTCTTCTTTTTCATTTAACATGTTTGAGTACAAACTACCGATCTTTAAGCAGTATTTAGGATTGACAACAGGGTTTGGTTATAGAAACACAAATATTTCATTTCGCAACAACTACAGATTGAGTTATAATGAAGATGACGTTTTTGGTGAAATAATTGATGAAGAAGAAGAAAGTATCTCTGAAATCAAACGAAATTACCTTTCAGCGCATTATTTTACCGTCCCGTTATTACTTGAGTTTGCGACTAAAGTTAAGGGTAAAAAGAGTTTCTATTTTAATACAGGAGTTGTTGGTGGTGTTCGCTTTGCGTCAAGCACTACCTTAAAAGGAAAGTACGATAACGGGGATAAGTTTACCAATGTTCGACGCGCAAAATATAATATGAATCCAATTTTTCTAGATGCATCCTTTAGAATTGGCTATGGGGCTTTTGGTTTGTTTGGAACTTACGGCTTGACAACAATGTTCAAGACAGGTGCAAATACCCAAGCCGTTCATCCACTTAGAGTAGGGGTCACCTGGAACTGGCATTACTCTGGAGACGATAAAAGCACAAAAAATAAGGTCTTGTTTGATGAGGCTACTGAGGAAATGGACCTCTAAGTTGCTATGCTAAAATATTATTTCACTTTAAATACGCTAATATTTTGTTTTACTGTGATTTGTTCTTCGTCATGTAATACGACCAATCAAAAGTTAAATAAAAACGACACCTTAGTCAATGTCTTCGATAGTCTTGATTATGATATTGCTATGGCTTATGATTATAATGGAGAAGGAGGGGATGACATAGTAGATGCAAATGGAAGACTAGCCAATAGGATTTATAAATCAGCTGAGCTTAATTCAACTCAAGTTAAAAGGATTACAGATATATTTTGCAGTAAAGAAACCTATGATAAACATGCATCTGTCGCTGCCTGTTTTGACCCTCATTTTGGGGTTGTATTATATAAAGCTGACACAGTAGTTGCTTTCGTATCTGTATGTTTAGATTGTAATTACCTGCATTCATCTATTGAGATTTCTGAAGCCACTGCATTTAGTCAGATCGGTACTCGAAATATAATAGAATTTGAAAAAAATATAGGTTTCTAATATCCTTCAAAGGGTTTTGGTGAATCAAAATCCTAGCACAGGAGATTAAATAATAATCCTGCGGCCACTGCTCCAATGATAGGGCCGATGACAGGGATCCAAGCATAGCTCCAATTTGATTGCGCTTTTGCGCCTCTAATAAGCGTATAAACAATTCGTGGACCAAGGTCACGTGCAGGGTTGATGGCATATCCCGTTGTGCCTCCCAATGACATTCCAATTGCCCAGACTAATATACCTACAGGTAACGCATCTAGCGAACCAATCCCATATTGCAGCTTTTCTACGCCTTCAATTTGAAGCTCGGGTTTCGCGATATAGAAAATAACAAACACCAGAAAAAAAGTTCCGTATGCCTCACTAAATAGATTTCTAGGTGTGTTCTTAATTTGTGGTGCAGTGCAAAAACAGCCACGGAAGTTTAGCTCATCTTTTTCGAGCTTAAACTGGTCATAGTATAGCTGATAATTTAAGAAGCTTCCAATCATTGCTCCCATTGTTTGTGCAGCCATATACATTGGGACCATCGCCCAGTCAAATTTATTTGCTACAGCCAAACCTATCGTTACGGCAGGGTTTAGGTGTGCGCCACTAATATCTGCAGTAATAAATGCAGCAATGAAAACAGCAAATCCCCAAGCCATAGTTATTAAAATCCACTTTGGATCTTTTCTTCCTTCCGTGCTCTTTAACGAAACATTAGATACGACTCCAGCTCCAAACACAATAAGTATACAAGTTCCTAATACCTCAGCTATAAATGGTGTCATAATTAATATTTGAGGATAAAATTAAGTATAAATCATATTATTGCAGAATCTTTTCTATTCGCTTATTCCAGAGGTCAAGCATTTTCCGATTTTGTTCAGATGATTTTGGGATGAATTCTTTATCCTTTTCCCAAAGTGACTTCAGAGATTCTTTATTCTCCCAAAATCCACATCCTAAGCCTGCTAAAAATGCAATACCTAGGGCCGTTATTTCTGTTGTTTTGGATCGTACAACTATTGTGGATAATAGATTGGCCTGTATTTGCATAAGCAGTGCGTTCATACTTGCGCCACCATCGACTTTCAACTTAGAAAATTGAATACCTGAGTCTTTTTGCATTTCATTAATAATTTCTGTTGACCTTATTGCTATTGCTTCTAATGCCGCTCTCGCTATATGTCCTTGTTTCGTCCCGCGGGTAATACCGAATAAACCTCCCTTAGCTTCAGGGTTCCAATATGGAGCTCCAATTCCCGCGAGCGAGGAAATGAATGTTATACCTCCATTATCTTCTACTGAGCGTGCTAGTTTTTCTATTTCTTCTGTTTCACTGATAATTTCTAATCCATCTCTTAACCACTGAATCAATGCACCTCCAATAAATACGCTTCCTTCTAATGCGTATTCAATTTTGCCGTTTATTTCCCAGGCAATCGTTGTAAGCATTTTATTTTTGGAGGCCACTGCTTTTGTTCCAGTATTCATCATGCAAAAACAGCCTGTTCCATAGGTATTTTTGACATCGCCAGCTTCAAAGCACATCTGCCCGAATAGAGCAGCCTGTTGATCTCCAGCAATACCGCAAATAGGTATGGTCATTTCCCATTCCTCAAGTCTAGCTTCTGCAGAAAACCCAGAACTTGAGACGATTTCAGGAAGCATCGTTTTTGGTATCCCTAGCAACTTAACTAAGTCATCATCCCATTGGTTTTTATGAATGTCAAAAAGCATTGTTCGACTCGCATTACTTGAATCGGTAATGTGCTTTTCTCCGTTCGTTAGTTGCCATATGAGCCATGTATCTATGGTTCCAAACAATAATCCGCCCTCATTCGTTCTTGACTTAAGCCCAGGAACATTCTCTAAAATCCATCTGATTTTTGAACCTGAAAAATAGGGGTCTAGAAGTAATCCAGTTTTTTCGGAAATCATGGGTTCTACCCCTTTGATTTTTAATTCGTTACAAAATTTCGCTGTTCTTCTGTCTTGCCAAACGATAGCATTGTATACGGGTACTCCCGTTATTTTATCCCAAACAACTGTAGTTTCCCTTTGGTTTGTGATTCCGATTGAAGCAATATCCATTAAAGATATACTGGTTGAAGAAAGTACTTTTTGGATTGCCAATTTCTGTTTGCTCCAAATCTCTATGGCATCATGTTCTACCCAACCTTGCTTCGGGAAAAATTGCTCAAATTCATATTGAGCCTTACCTATTTCTTTGCCTCTTTTATCGAAGATCAATGCCCTTGCGCTTGTGGTACCTGAATCGATGGCCAAGATGTATTTTTTCATAAAAATGCTGCGTTGATATTGTGTTCGGAAAAATTACAAAAAATAGTTTTCAACACACGGAAAGTCGGACATTGATTTCTTTATCTTTAATCTTTCAAAGAGAATTTTAATGTACCTCATTTTCGATACTGAAACAACAGGCCTGCCTACAAAAGGGCACAATGAGCCTATTAGCGATGTTGACAACTGGCCTCGTGTCGTTCAGCTCGCCTGGCAGCTGCATGATGAGGATGGTTCACTGATTGAGCACAAAGATTTTTTAATAAAACCAGATGGTTTTGATATTCCTTATGGAGCAGAAAAAATTCATGGGATTTCAACTGAACTTGCTTCAAAAAATGGAATACCATTAGTTGAGGGGCTTAATTTATTTAAAGACGCGCTTACCAAATCAACATTTTTGGTCGGTCACAACGTGAATTTCGATGTCAACACATTGGGATGTGAGTTCTATCGTTCAGGGCAAAGTACGGAATGGACCGAAAAATCTATTTTGGATACATGTACAGAGAAGACGGCTAACCTTTGTAAATTACTTGGGGGAAAAGGAGGCCGTTTTAAACTACCTACCTTATCAGAACTTCATGAACATCTTTTTGAGTCTCAGTTTTTGGATGCGCATAATGCTACAGCGGATGTGGAAGCCACGAGCCGATGCTTCCTAGAATTGGTTAGACAAAAAACATTTACTGCTACCGAATTAGAGAAAGCAGATGATTATTTCATTACTTATTCAGTAGCTAATCCTGAGAAAATTCGGCCCATTGGCTTAAAACACCTCAATTTAAAAGCGGAAAGTGAAAAGCTAAGAAAAGCAGTCGAGCATAAGGAGAATGCTAATGTTAACCAAGATATTAAAGTTGGAATTCAGCAACTTCAAGACTTCACCTTTACACATTTACACAATCACTCTCAATATTCCATACTTCAATCTACAGCGCAGGTTTCCGGGATCCTTGAAAAAGCTTTGGAGCATGGAATGCATGCCATTGCTTTGACAGATTCGGGTAATATGATGGCAGCATTTCACTTTGAGGCTGCAGCAAATAAGATCAATAAAGGTATCCGTGCGGAAAAATTAAAAGCAGAGCAGGAGGGAAGGGAATATAACCAGAACGAAATTTTACCGATCATCGGTTGTGAGTTTAATGTTTGTAGAGATCGAAATGATAAAACTCAAAAGGATAATGGAAGTAAGATAGTTTTACTGGCTAAGAATAAAGAGGGTTATCAAAATTTAATTAAGCTTGCCTCCATAGCATATACTGAGGGAATGTATTATGTTCCGAGAATTGACAGAGAAATTGTACAAGAGCATAAAGAGAATCTCATTATGCTTTCAGGCGGAATCTACGGGGAGATCTCTAACTTGCTTTTAAATGTTGGTGAGAAACAAGCGGAAGAGGCATTAATCTGGTGGCAGAGTGTCTTTGAGGAGGATTTTTACATTGAGCTGACACGACATGGTTTAGAGGTTGAATCCAGACTAAATCCCGCGTTAATAAGACTTGCAAGAAAACACGAAGCAGAGCTTATTGCCACGAATACCTCCTTTTATGTTGAAAAGGAAGATTCCGTTGCCCACGATGTTCTACTCTGTGTGAAAGATAATCAGCTTGTTGAAACAAAAAAAGGACGTGGGCGTGGGTTTCGTTACGGTCTCGAAAATGACGAATATTATATTAAGTCCTCTGATCAAATGAAAAAGTTATTTCAAGATCTCCCTGAGGCACTTTTGAATACTGAAAAAATCGTTAAAAAATGCGCTCCTTATACTTTAGCGAGGGACGTTCTGTTGCCTGAATATGATATTCCGAGTCGTTTTATTTCAGCCGAAGATAAAGAAGATGGAGGCAAAAGAGGGGAGAATGCATTTTTGAGACATCTAGTTTATGAAGGGGCTAAAAAAAGATATTCGGAAATTGATAATGATTTAAAGGATAGAATTGATTTTGAGCTTTCAACAATCGAAAACACTGGATATCCAGGTTATTTCTTAATTGTACAAGACTTTTGTAATGCTGCCCGAGATATGGGCGTGAGTGTGGGGCCTGGAAGAGGATCTGCCGCGGGTTCTGTTGTTGCTTACACTATTGGAATTACCAATATTGATCCGATCAAGTACGATTTATTATTCGAGCGGTTTTTAAATCCGGATCGTATTTCTATGCCCGATATTGATATTGACTTTGATGACCAAGGTCGCGCAAAGGTAATTGATTATGTTATTGAAAAATATGGTGCCAATCAGGTCGCTCAAATCATTACCTATGGAAAGATGGCTGCTAAATCTGCAGTGCGGGATACTGCCCGGGTTATGAATCTTCCATTATCTGAGGCAGATAGATTGGCCAAGATGCTTCCAGATATTTCTTTGAATAAGCTTTTTGACATGGAAGAAAGTGACCTAATCGATAAGCTCCGAAATCAGGAAGAAATCGCGAAAGCGAGAGACCTTCGGAAACTGTATAAGCAAAATACTTTGTCTGCTGAGGTATTACAAAAAGCCAAAGAAATTGAAGGCTCTGTAAGAAATACGGGAATACACGCCTGTGGAGTAATTATTACCCCTGACGACTTGACAAACTTTGTTCCTGTAGCAACTGCGAAAGATTCAGATTTGGTATGTACACAATATGACAACTCGGTTGCTGAAGATGCTGGTTTGTTGAAGATGGACTTTCTTGGGCTCAAAACGTTGACATTGATCAAAGATGCCATCAAGTATATCGAGCAAACTAAGGGTATAAAAATTAATCCAGATGAAATTCCAATTGATGATACGGCTACATATGAGCTTTTTCAGCGAGGAGAAACGATCGGTATTTTTCAATATGAATCTGCCGGTATGCAGAAGTACCTCAAGGAACTCAAGCCTACTGAATTTGCGGATTTGATCGCAATGAATGCGCTTTATCGGCCGGGTCCGATGGAATATATCCCATCCTATGTGAAAAGAAAACATGGCGATGAAGACATTGAATATGACCTCGCTGATTGTGAAGAATATTTAAAAGAAACCTATGGTATCACTGTGTATCAGGAGCAAGTTATGTTGCTCTCTCAGAAGCTAGCAGATTTCACGAAGGGTGAGGCGGATACCTTGAGAAAGGCCATGGGTAAAAAAGATCGACGTGTCCTCGATAAAATGAAACCTGCTTTTTTAAAGAGAGCTACAGGCAAGGGACACAGCAAAGACACTTTAGAGAAAATATGGAAGGACTGGGAGGCCTTTGCCTCATATGCTTTCAATAAATCCCATTCAACTTGTTACGCCTGGGTGGCTTATCAAACAGCATATTTGAAGGCCAATTATCCTGCTGAGTATATGGCATCTGTGCTCAGTAACAATATGAATGATATCAAGCAAGTGACCTTTTTTATGGAAGAAAGTAAGCGTATGGGAATTCCTGTTTTTGGCCCCGATATCAATGAATCTAACGAGACATTTACCATCAATAAGCAAGGCGCAATACGCTTTGGTTTGGGTGCTGTAAAGGGACTTGGTAGCGGTCCGATTGATGAGATCGTTACTGTGCGAAAAGAAAGGCCATTTACGTCAGTCTTTGATTTTGCCAAGCGCGCTAACTTGAGACTCTGTAATAAAAGAGTTTTTGAAAGCCTTATTTATGCAGGAGGCCTAGACTCATTAAACAAGGAGATTCATAGAAGTCAGTACTTTGTTCAAGAGGGAGCTTCGAAGCCGTTTGTTGAGCAAGTCATATCCTTTGGAAGAAATTATCAAGACCAATTGGGTAAGCGTCAAATGGTCATTTTTGACATGTCGGATGAGGTCTCCACACCTGAACCGAAAATCCCTTTTTCTGAGCCTTGGTCTAGTGTATATCGCCTAAATAAGGAAAAGGAAGTTGTTGGTGTCTTTTTATCAGGTCATCCTTTGGATGATTTTAGAATTGAAATTGAATCTTTTTGTAAAGGCGATATTAGAATACTTTCTGAGCTCCAAGAACATGAAGGGAGAGATTTAATGATTGCTGCCGTTGTGACCTCTAGCGAGCATCGAATAACGCGCAAGGGAGATGGTTTTGGAACCCTGATCATTGAAGATTATTACGAGAGCTTTAGACTGAATTTATTTCAGGAAAATTATTTAAGGTTTAAGCACTTTATGGAACCTGGTACCTTTGTGATTATCAAGGGTCGAATTGAAAAGACCAGATGGAAAAAAGAGATAGAATTTGTGGTCCATGGTATGGAATTGTTGCAAGGCCTCCGAGAAAAGAAGGCAAAAAATATTGAAATCAAACTTCCGGCATCAACAGTGAATGAAGCGCTCATAAAAGAACTGCAGAATGTACTAATGGACAACGAAGCACAAGGTAATTGCCGCGTCCGTTTTACAGTTTATGATCCTCTTGAAAAAATTCAGGTAGTACTTCCTTCGCGAAGTATAATGGTGAAACCTACGAATGAACTGCTAAAAAAACTTGAAGCGTTACATATCAATTTTGCACTCAACTAATGAGCGCATAAAAAAAGCGCCACATAGAGGCGCTTTATTTTAATTTTTAAACACTATGCTGTAGCTTCCTCCTCAGTTGGGATAGATATTCGCCCGCAGTGCTCACAAATAATTATTTTCTTTTTCGTAACGATATCAAGTTCTCTTTGAGGTGGAACCTTATTGAAGCAACCACCACAAGAAGCGTCTCTATGTCCTGATTTGGATTTTGCGCCGTAAATTAGAGGTACTACAGCCAAACCGTTCTTGGCATTTCCTCTTAATCTTTCATAGGCAACAACAAGACGGTCTTCGATATTTTTCTTAGCATCTTTTGATGCCTTAATTAATTTGTTTTCATCTTTTTGCGTAGAACTTACAATATTGTCAAGCTCTGCTTTTTTATTCTCAAGCTCTGCTTTTTTTGTATTTAGTCGCTCCGTTGCTTCTGCTAGTATTTCATTTTTGTGCTCAATTTTAACAAGAGCCTCTTTCGAACGCTTTTCGTTTAGTTTAATTTCCAATTCTTGGAATTCAATTTCTTTGGAAAGTGATTCGTATTCTCTATTATTTCGAACGTTATTTTGTCTTTCCTTGTATTTTAGGATAGCTGTATCTGAATCTTTAGATGATTGTTTTCTATTTGAAATATCTTGCTGAAGTTCATCAATTTCATCTTGAAATTTACCTGTTCTTGTTTCAAGACCAATAATTTCGTTTTCCAGGTCTTCGACCTCTAACGGAAGTTCACCTCGAATGATTCTAATTCTGTCAATTTCAGAGTCAATCTTCTGTAAATTATGCAGGGCATCTAATTTTTCTGCTACAGTTCCATCTTTTTTCGCGGCGGTCTTAGAAACCTTCGCAGCTTTGTTGGTCTTCGTTTTACTTTCTGTTTTAGCTTTAGTCGGAGTTGCTGACATATATTAAATATATTTTACTGGATTCGTATTTACTTCAGTTAAATGGAGGGCAAAGTTACTAAATTTTTCTTTAAGATTTTCATATATGAGGTGAACAGTGAATTGTTCGCTTTCATAATGTCCAATATCTACGATAATAAGTTCCTCATTTGCATCAAAATATTCGTGGTATTTCAGATCAGAACTGATGAAAATATCAGCTTTTTTTCTCTTTGCATTTTCAATAAGAAAGCTTCCTGTGCCTCCACACACTGCAATCGTTTTCACATTTTTATGAATAAGTGCAGTATGTTTCACTACCCCGGCCCCAAATATTTTTTTGATCTCCTTTAAGAATAATTCAGCTGGCATTGATTTTTCAAGTTCACCAATCATTCCGGAGCCTATGTCTTGTTGCTCATTACCCAGCGGTACAATATCGTGCGCAACCTCTTCATACGGGTGGTTCAATTTCATAGCATTTAATACCTTTCCAATGCGATCAAGAGGAACTAAAACCTCCACCTTTATTTCGGCTTCGGTTGACTTCTCATTGATTTGCCCTTTTGCAGGTCTCGCACTTTTATTTGGTCTATATGTTCCATATCCTGAACTTTGAAAACTACATTCGCTATAGTTTCCAACTGAACCAGCACCAGCTTCAAACAATGCATCACTCAATTTCTGAGTGGCCTCCCTTGGAACAAAAACACTGAGTTTGATCAATGTACCTTTTTTTGGGGCTAAAATATGCGTGTTTAACAATCCTATTTTATCAGCAATTCTTTTGTTTACACCTTCTTTATGATTATCAAGATTCGTGTGAATGGCATATAAAGCAATCTCATTTTTGATACACAACTCAATTACGCGTTCGGACATATTGCTCCCATTGATTCTTTTTAAGCCTTTGAAAATTACAGGATGATGTGAGATGATAAGGTTGCATTTTTTGCGTATTGCTTCATCAACTATTTTTTCGGTAACGTCTAAAGAAATTAATACACCTTTGACTTCTGTTTGTTTATGCCCATAGGTAAGGCCACAATTATCGTAAGATTCCTGTAGCGATAGTGGGTATCTGTTTTCTAAAAAATCAGTAACGTGCTGAACTGTCATTTTAGAAGATAGGTAAGTGTGAGTTGGCCACCTTGGGCATTTTCCCGGTGAATATAATCCTCAAATTCTTTGTAGGAATTATTGAGTTGTTGAATGTAAAGGTAAGCTGCACGCACTGAAATTTTACCAAAAAAGTATTCTACCCCAATACTAGCTTGTGCAGAGAGCTTAAAAAAGTTTAAATCATCTTGTACTGTAATTTCATTATCATATTCTGATCCATCTGAATCAGTCCATTCTTGATTTTGTTTGTAGCCGCTTAATATACTTGGGATTAAACCTGCGGAGAGACGAACTTTGAGTTTTTTACCAAAGGCGGAGCTAAAACAAATCGGCAAGGCAATGTATTGGTATGAGGATGAATACATAAAACTACTATCATTTACAACTGAATTCCATTTGTAGGATTCTCCATTCTGTGTAAAAGCAAGTCCGGTATTGATTTTTAATGTTTCGTGCAGAGGTATTGAAACTCCAAAGGAATAGCTCGCGCAAAGTAAGGGGTCTTCGTTTGCACGGAGGCCCAATGGTGTATTCAGATGTGCTTCATTCGGTTCCAAACTTCTAAATGCATTCAAAATATTTACATTGAAGTAAACATAAGTATTGGTGTCAAAAGAAAATTTTGAAACTTTTTTTTGTGTTGAGCTAATCAGTTGACTTTGCGCGGTAAAAGCAACAAAAAAAAAGCAAGAAACGAGCACTCGATTTAACATGACCTAAAGGTACAAATTTACTTCACTATTTGTTCCATTGTCCCGAAATGGTTTAAATAAGAAAGGGGGCACGAAGGCCCCCCGTTTATTAGACAGTACTAGTGGAAATAAGAAGAGATAATGTTTTTTCTAATCGCTTATTGATTAAAATACTTCCCACTAAGCTAAACTACTAATCTATTAACTCAGTTTAAAGGTAATTTAAACTTTCAAATATTCGATATTTTTTTTAAAAAGTTTAACAGAAGTGCATATAATCTCTGAGATAGTGGTACGTATAATTTACGATCATGGTGCGTATTTATACCTAGGGGCTATTTTTAGATTCGAGCGCACTAAAATAAATATGGCCAAATAATAATGGGTTAAATACATGATACTGACATTTAACGATTTCTCCGCTTGGAAGTGCGCACCAGAACTTATTCATATCCATATTCACAAGCTCACCAAATTCATTTCTCTGTGGTTCATTTACTTTTATTCTGTATAATCGCAAATGAGTTTGTTTCCCTGACTTTTCATCCAAGGTGATTTCTGCAAATGGTTCTGTAGCTTTTAGTGAATCACATTCAGTTTCACTTAGAATATAGTTTGCGATGTCAAAGTGAATCTTCTTGTAATTGTGAAGGTACCGGTATACATTTGCTGTATCTACGGCAGGTAATACAACCCCATTTGTGCTTACCTCAAATTCATTGTTAGAATAATTTATTTCGAAATTTCTCGTACTGTCATAGTGGTTTTTCACGACTACAGATGCTATTGCTTCCAATGGGACACTGAAGATATTTGTACAAATCCATTTTCGGCTGTCCGCAAAAAAATTGGGTTCGATAATACCATTCACCCCTTTGACTTTCATCATGACTGGTTCAGAACTCTTTCCATCGTCCTTTGAATCTAGCAACATTATTTGTCCATAGTGGTCGGGAGCAGATGGACCTATGTACCATGTTTTATACCATTTGTTTTCTAAATAATATTCAACTTTGGTGTGTGAGGCAGACATTTTTATGGTAAAGTTTTCGTGGGAATTTTTAGAAAGGTATCCTTTGAATTCTATGTTTTTAGCAACATTTAAGATGTTGTGCGCATAGGACTGAGTTATACAGCCTCCATTTTTATCTTTCCAAACACCCTTCACTTTCTCAATCTGAAAGGTTTTTTGAAAAGGATCTGTGATAATAATTTTGGAAACTTTGGAAGTGTCATTTATGGCGAAATCAATCAATTCGGTACTTGAATTGCGATCAGCGCTCATGATATTGTATGCGTAAATAGCCAAACCAGCCACACAAAATAAACCAAAAATTAGGGTAACAACTTTTTTTACTTTCATGGTGATTAATATTTTTTGTACCTCCTCATCCTGTAGAAATTTAATGTAACACCGAGTAAAAGAATGATTGAAATGGGTACGAATAAATTGATTGTTTTGTAAAAATTGGCGAAAATTTGAATTTTGGATTTATCAATTTCTCGAACATCTATTTGTCTACTTCTGATATCTAACATATAATTTTCACCCATTACAAAGTCCACAATATTTAAAAAGAAGTCCTGATTACCAATTGCACGTTTGGTGTTCAATGCTACATCGTCTGCATTCATTTTGAGCTCATTAAATCCCTTAAAATCAGCTTTTGGCCCCTGTCTAGTTTGGCTCATGCGGTAGGTGTTTGCAAGAAATGTTCCATTACTTACTACGAATATATTTGCGGGTGTTTTGCTCTCCTTTAAAAATTTAGAATCAGGATTGTTTATAAAGTCTGCTACGATTCTATTGTTAAAATAGGAGCGATACTTCCCTTCTGAAGTTGCAGCGAAGCAGAGGTTATTTGTTATTTTATCGTCAGGTGAAAGGACAGGGTTCAAAGGATCGAAATTTGATGCCATATTTAATTCAACGATTGGTGCAAGGCCCGTATAATTTGAGTTTTTTGAGCTTATTAAGACAGGGGTGACATTATCATTAATAGGTTCAATTTGATTGGCAAATTCTAGCGCAATTGGTTCAATATTTTTGACTGTTGGATGTGTTGTGTTGGTAGAAAGTAGCTGGTAATACCAATTTACCCGACTTTCGTTGAAGCGTCTGTCAAATTTAGGAACCGAATTTACATCCATGATTAGGTTGTCCTTTATTTTGAAGCCATAATCGAAAAGAAGGTCATTTAGCCTTATGTTTTTTCTTTCAGAATGAGTAAATCCTTGCCTCAAGAGGGTATCTTTATTTATTTCTAGAGTGTTCATAAAGCACATGAGATTTCCTCCACGCATGACGAACTGATCTATCAAATACAGGTCCTTATCCGAAAAATTTCTCTTCGGGTCTGCGATAATTAAACCATCAAAGTCATCGAGCGCATGAATGTTATTTTGAAGCTCAATATCTTGAATATTGTAGTAAGGGGCAATCAGTAATCTTGCAATTTTAGTTTCATATTGATTGAGCTCTCCGTGCCCTTGTAAAAAACCTATTTTTTTCTTTTTTAAGCTTGATAGTCTTCTGAGTGCTGAGATGAGGTTGTATTCTAAATCATTTAAGCCTTTTTCCACAACCTCGGGCATTTGGTACATGGAAAATGGTCGATCTACTGAAGTCCCAGGTAAAAGTTGTACCACGGTTTCTTGTGGGATTCCATTTAAAGTGAATGACAAAACGGCTCCTGGCCAAAGCATTAGCTTTGTTTCTTTGGCATTTTTAGAAAATGTAATTTCCATAGGAAGTACCCCTGAACCTTTATTATAAATTTGCTCAAATAGCAGCTGCTTATCTTCATCAGATCCTTCATTAGGATTGATAAAAGTGTATTCGATTCGGTCTCCCGCATATCGCTTGAAATCCTTTAGTTTTTCTTCTAAAGAATTCCGGTATGACCTCAATTCAGAAGGAAGCTCACCTTCCAAGTATATTTTAATACTAATTCTATTTTCTAATTTCTGAATATCCTTTAAGTAGGATATACTTCCATCTGCCAATGAATATCTGTTGTCTGAGGTCATGTCAATTCTATACGAAGTGAAATGACCAATAATATTTATAAGGACAACCGCAACTAGGACGATGCAGAAAACGAGCCATTGATAATAAGCACCTTTTACTTTATAATTCATCTTTTTAAAGTTTTAAGCGCGGCATGAGCTGCAAATAGAAAAGTAAAAATGACGGATAAAAAGAATAATAGATCCTCCGTAACGATAACACCTTTTTTAATCGAGTCATAATGAAATGCCAAACTGAGATATTTAACGAAATAATCTAGAGCGCCAAATTGACCAAAATCCCCGAGTAAATGCAGCCCATCAAATAAAAACCAGCACAAGAACATCGAAACGATAAAAGCGATAATCTGACTACTTGTCAATGCAGATGCGAAAATACCAATGGCTACGAATACGCTCCCTAGCAATAGCAAGCCCATATAGGATGTGAATGTCGCACCACCGTCAATAATACCTACGGGTTTACCCAAATAGTAAACTGATACGTAATAGCAAAGTGTCGGTAGAATCGCAATGAATAATAAGGTCACACCTGCAAGGTATTTGGCCATCAAGATACCAAAGTCAGAAATGGGACGTGTGAATAAAAGCTCGATGGTTCCAGTTCTTCTTTCTTCCGCAAAAGACTTCATTGTAATCGCTGGAATAAGCACCAAGAAAACAACGGGTGACAAATTGAAAAAAGGAATAAGATCTGCTTCGGATCCTTCTAATAAGTTTGTATTGTAGGCCAATATCCAATGAAAAAGTCCTGAGGCAATGAGGTAAATCAGTACAAAAACATATCCTATGGTCGAACTTAAGAAGCTACTCAATTCTCTGAAATACAACGCACGCATATTCTAATTTGAATTTGTTAAAATTAATAATTTTAAAGGCACAGAGCTGAATAACTTTTCAAGCATTTCTTTTGCATTTATTAAGACCTACTTTCTTCAAATCCATTAAAATGTATTTCATGACTCCAGGCCTCAGGTTTGTTTCCAAACATGGGTTTAATTTTGGTCCATAAACCTAAAAATAAATCTGATGTTCTGTAATTGTCCAATGCAGCCGAGTTATCCCAATGACTGTAGGTCATGATTACCGTTGGCTCGTTAATATCCTTTAAAAGTTTCATGCCTCGGCATCCAGGAAAAGAAGCAATGGTATTTTTATGGGTTTCAAATTCTTGAAAAAATGCGGGAAGTTCCTCCTCTTTAAAAGTAAGCTTAACGATTCTGACCAGCATTAAAACAATAAGGTTTTACGTGAACCTGCAGGTGAAGATTCTATTCGAAGTCGGTCTCCTTGCTTCATGCCAAAGAGGATATCAGCACCACCAGTACTTTGTCGAGCGCCACGGTTGATAGCAATTTCTAAAAGATTATTTTCATTGAAAAGTGCGACCCGCTCTCCTTGCTGAACAGAATTGTAGGTTTCACTAATATGATCAATGTAGTATTTCTCATTTGCGAATTTTATTTCGTAAGGTGCGTCTTTGGGCAAACGCTCAAAATCCGCTTTGGAAATATTGGTAATCAAGTTTCCAAAAGAATCAACATGAATGACAATGCCCCTAACAATAAATTCTTCAATAACGGCCTTAGGAATTAAGGCTTTTTTATATTTATTTACTGCCTCTGTAAATTGGCTCAATGGCTCCTCATCCATTATTCTCTTGGCCAAATGCAAAAAGCAATTTTTCATCGGATATTTTAATTCTGAAGCATTGGTTTTATCCACTGTATACCGCCACAACTCTTGCGGATCCTTGTCGTCAAGAAAAGCACCAAAAAAACCGTTATCATTTGAAATAAAGTACTGGTTATGAAATTTCATTATGGTCGGATAGCTTGAAACGAAGGTCGTTGCATCCGAATATTCTGGTGGCTGAATCAGCGGCTCACTATCTACACCAATAAGGTGAATAGTGCCATCAGGAAAGTCCTTGTAGCAGCATTGCATCTGAAAAGCTGCGCTCGCTACATCAAATGGTTTGATCGAATGAGAGATATCCACAATTTGAACTTCCTTTATTGCTTTTAGGATGGCTCCTTTTAGCGAGGCTATGTAATAGTCTTGTAGACCTGTATCAGAGGTTAGCGTAAGGATTTGCATCAAGATTCTAGATTCATTATTCTAATTAAAATGATAATTTTACCAAAAGTAATGGAATATAAAAAAAAACCGACTAAAAGCAATTAAAATAAGTTAATGGAAGGCTCAAGAAAGATACTTGTTAAATCAACCAACCCTGTGGAATTTTTTGGTGTGAATAATACAAACCTTAAGTATTTGAAAAAGTACTTTCCGCAGCTTAAAATCGCCTCCAGAGGCAATACTTTGACCTTATCAGGTGAAGATGATATAATTGATCATTTTGAGCATAAAATTGCTTTGTTGCTAAAGCATCTTGAAAAGTATAATTCTCTTTCAGAAAATAATATTGATAATTTAATGCTTGACGATGGAGCATCTTTAATTGGCGGACGACAATCCTCAGATGTTATTCTTCATGGAAATGGCGGTAATAAAATTAGAGCACGAACAGTCAATCAAAAGAAGTTAGTTGATTCCATTGAAAAACACGATATGGTTTTTGCTGTAGGGCCAGCGGGAACCGGAAAGACTTATACCGCAGTTGCATTAGCGGTAAAGGCATTGAAAGTAAAAGAGGTCAGGAGAATTGTTCTTACTAGACCGGCTGTTGAAGCGGGGGAGAACCTTGGTTTTCTTCCTGGAGATCTTAAAGAAAAGCTTGATCCGTATTTGATGCCGTTGTATGACGCTTTGAGGGAGATGATTCCTGCTGAAAAACTAGCAGAAATGCTAGAACATGGCGTGATAGAGATTGCACCATTGGCATTTATGCGAGGCCGCACACTGGATAAAGCATTCGTAATATTAGACGAAGGTCAGAACACAACTACGATGCAAATGAAAATGTTTTTGACTCGGATGGGCACAACGGCCAAGTTTATTATTACCGGTGATATGTCTCAAATTGATTTACCTTCGCGACAAAAATCAGGACTTTCTTTTGCTTTAGATACCTTAAAGGAGGTTAAGGAGATTGGTATTATACGACTCGGTCAAATTGATGTTGTCCGAAACAAGCTGGTTACGAAGATTATCGAGGCGTATGAAAAATATGATATAAAAAATAAAGAATGATCAATGGAAGCACTAACAAATTCAAGCTTTAATTTTAGCGGACAAAAATCCGTTTACAATGGAAAGGTGAGAGACGTTTACCATCTAGATAATGATGTCTTGGTCATGGTGGCATCGGATCGTATTTCTGCTTTTGACCATATTTTACCGAAGGGTATTCCCTTCAAGGGACAGGTCTTAAATCAGGTCGCTACGATGTTTTTGAATGCCACTGAGGATATTGTTCCAAATTGGCTTGTTGCCACTCCAGATGAAAATGTTGCTGTTGGAAAGGCTTGTGAGCCCATTCGTGTAGAAATGGTGATTCGTGGATATCTTGCGGGGCATGCAGCACGTGAGTATAAATTGGGAAAAAGAATTCTTTGTGGTGTCGATATGCCAGAGGGAATGAAAGAAAATGATAAGTTTCCTGAACCCATTATAACACCTGCAACAAAGGCCGATGAGGGACATGATGAAGATATTTCTCGTGAAGCCATTCTTGAACAGAATATTGTTCCCAAAGACATTTATGAAAAGCTAGAAATGTATACCCGACAGCTTTTTGAACGTGGTACGCAAATGGCTGCCAAACAAGGCCTAATTTTGGTTGACACCAAGTATGAATTTGGTCTTTTGAATGGTGAAATTATTTTAATTGACGAAATTCATACACCTGATTCCTCGCGTTATTTTTATGCTGATGGTTATGACCAAAGACAAGCGGACGGTCTTCAACAGAAACAGCTCTCTAAAGAGTTTGTGAGACAGTGGCTCATTGAAAATGGTTTCCAAGGTCTTGAAGGACAAGAAATGCCAGTGATGCCAGATGACTTTGTAAAAGTTGTATCGGATAGGTACATTGAATTATATGAAAAAATAACTGGAAAAGCATTTCAAAGAGCTGAAACCAAGAATATTCCAAAGCGAATAGAGCAAAATCTTGAACAGTACCTCTCAAATTCCTAATTTAGCGGCATGTCTATACATAAAAACGTGAAGAAAGTCACCACGCATACGCTTCAAGAAATGAAGAACTCGGGTGAAAAAATTTCGATGCTTACGGGCTACGATTTCTCAATGGCAAAAATCATAGATGAGTCCGGAATGGATATCATATTGGTTGGAGATTCTGCATCAAATGTGATGGCGGGTCATGAAACTACGCTTCCGATTACTTTAGATCAGATGATTTATCATGCATCCTCAGTTGTGCGGGCTGTGAATCGGTCACTCGTCGTGGTTGATATGCCTTTTGGTTCTTACCAAGGAAATTCTTTAGAAGCACTCTCGAGTGCGATAAAGATCATGAAAGAATCTGGCGGTCATGCTGTCAAAATGGAGGGTGGAAAAGAGATTTTGGAGTCCATCCAAAGAATTTTAACTGCTGGAATTCCTGTAATGGGGCATTTGGGCTTGACGCCGCAGTCCATATACAAGTTTGGCACGTATGTCGTGAGGGCCAAGGAGGAGGAAGAAGCGGCTAACCTCATTGAGGATGCATTGGCTTTGGAAGAGGCAGGGTGTTTTGCAATTGTATTAGAGAAAATCCCTGCAGCTTTAGCGAAAAAAGTGGCTGAAACAGTCTCTATTCCCATCATCGGTATTGGGGCAGGAGGAGATGTTGACGGGCAGGTTTTAGTTGTTCACGATATGCTCGGAATCAACAATGAATTCAGTCCTAGATTTCTTCGAAAATACAACAATCTTCATGAACAGATGAGTACTGCTTTTAAAGCATATATTAAAGATGTGCAAAGTGGTGATTTTCCAAATGAATCAGAACAGTACTAAATGAAATTGCTGTATTTGGTGGTTTTGATTTTGGCTGTTTCCTGCACAAATTCACCAAATAAAAAAGAGTACAATTCAATCATAAATATATGTAAGTATAGTAAATGGTTGAGAATCTCAGAATCTCCCGAAGCAGTTTTGATTCAAATTCAAAATCCTGACGATACGACCAAGAGGTATAGGCTTCGGTTGCCAAATTTTAATTCCAAGGTTAGAAGCGGCACATATGCCTTTGATCAACCGATTCAAAGATTGGCATGTCTATCGAGTACCCATATCGGAATGATGACGGAATTAGATTTACGCGAGAATATTGTTGCCGTATCTAATCTAAAGTATATTTATGATTCACAGCTGAAACGTATGAGTCCTTTAGCAGTCGGGGAGGAGCAAGGTATTGATGTCGAGAAAGTTGTAAAGTCTGCAGCAGAGGTAGTCATATATAGTGCCTTTTCTAGTTCGTTTGTTAAAGAGAAAGTATTGAAAAAACTTGGTATTCAGTGCATTCCTAATTTTGATTGGCGAGAAATACAACCTTTAGGTAGAGCCGAGTGGATATTATTTTACGGTTATTTGACCGGGCAGCAAAAACGGGCAAAGTTGAAATTCGATGAAATCTGTCAAAACTATGAAAAAATCAAGAATAGTTTTGATTCTTCCGATTCTTTGCAAACGTTATCTGGTAATATTACAGGAGATTTTTGGTATGCACCAGCAGGAGAGAGTTATCATGCTCAATTGATGCGTGATGCTGGACTTTCTTATATCTTTTCAAATGAAAAGGGAACGGGAAGTCTCGCATACTCTTTTGAAAAAATATTGGGAATATCTTCTGAAATTAACCTCTGGTTGAATCCCGGTTTTAAAGCCAAGCAAGAGATTATTCAATCCCATCCAAAATCCAATATGTTGCCAATATTAGGTCAAAGTTCCTTATTTTGCTATACCCATAATTCAAATAAATATTGGGAACGCTCTGCTTGTCGACCTGATCTTGTTTTGGCTGATTATTTAGAGCTAAAGAAGGGAGATAATATGGATTCTAAAAAACTTATTTTTTATAAAAGAGTTGAATGAATATTACAGGTTTTAATAAAATTCTTTTTCCTTTGGCCGGTATAGGGATTCTTCTGCTTTCCATTTTGAGTTTGCTTATTGGAGATATTGCTACAGATGCTATGGATGTCTTCAATTCAGTATTTAATTATTCCGAAAATAACCTGTCAGAGCTGGTTATTCGAGAAATTAGATTTCCGAGAGTATCTATTGCATTGATTGCAGGTGCTGCTTTATCCATTGCAGGGATGCTCATGCAAACTCTATTTCAAAATCCATTAGCGGGGCCTTATGTGCTTGGAATCAACTCTGGTGCAAGCCTTCTAGTGGCTCTTGGGATTTTGTCTGGATTTGGATTTTTAAGCTCTGAGATAGGCTTAATTGGGTCGGCGCTGCTTGGTGCCTTTATTTTTGGATTATTTATATTATTCACGGCTTCTTTTATAAGAAATCAAATAGGACTATTACTTTTTGGTGTAATGCTCGGTAGCTTTGTTTCTGCCATTATTACTATTCTTGAATTGAGTTCTGAAGCTGAATCACTTAAAGCTTTTGCGCTCTGGTCAATGGGGTCATTAAATGGGGTTACAATAGAGCAACTTCCAATTATTTTTATTGTTTTTATTTTAGGTAGTACCGTGTCATTATTCATAGTGAATCCATTGAATATACTTGTCTTAGGTGAGGAAGAATGTAGGTTGATGGGTTACAACGTGAAGCGCTTAAGGCTTATGATTGTGTTTATAACTGCCCTGTTTACTGGTTTGATTACTGCGTTTTGTGGTCCTATTGCTTTCGTTGGATTGGCAATACCAAACTTAACTAGAATGCTATTCAAAACACAAGACCATAAGCTTCTATTATTTGCAAATCTGATGTTTGGAGCTTTGTTTCTTTTGGGCTGTGATATACTTATTCAGGTTATGAGCGCTTGGATTTTGATTCCAATTAATGCGCTTACCTCACTTATCGGTGCGCCATTCGTTATTTATATTTTAATTCGTAAAATTAGATGATAGCATTAAAAAATACCGATATAGGTTTTGATACTACTTTATTTTCGATTGAAGAAACAGCTTTTGGTAAGGGCAAGGTACATGTGCTTTTGGGAAAAAATGGAGTTGGAAAGTCAGCGCTATTAAGTACGATTTCAGGACTTATTTCGCCGGCTGTGGGATCGCTTACTCTTGAGGGAAAGCTTTTATCAGATTACTCCTTTAAGCATTTGGCAAAGAAAATAGCTTACGTAAGGTCCAACGTAACCGAGGTCCCTTTTTTGACGGTAGATGCTTTTTTATTGCTTGGACGTTACCATTACAAAACCTTCTTAGGCGGTCATAGCGGAGAGGATTATGCACTCATTCAAAAAGCCAAAGAATTGTTTGGTATTGCTCATTTGGCTGAAAAATTTACCAACGAGTTGAGCTCGGGAGAGCTTCATTTATGCGCTATAGCAAAAGCGTATGTACAGCAGACAGATTATATTCTTTTGGATGAGCCGACCTCCCACCTTGACTATGCCAATAAAAGAAAGGTATACGAATTACTAAGTGAAATGGCTAAAGCACACAACAAGGGAATCATTATTTCTACGCATGATTTGGATTTAGCTTTTAAATTTCCTTTTGATTTTTATTTGATAGATTCGAAAAATAAAAACTTGAAAACCATACGCACATTTAAAGAAGTTGAAAAAGAATTTATTTAGATTGGTAAATACGGGGATCATTCTATATATACAGAGTAATTAAAACTTTGAATATACGTTTGGACACTCCCATCCATGCCTCTAAATCCCTCAACACCATTTGTTCCTGGAAACCCTTGCCGACCTGCTTGTTGACCTGTTAAAGGTGTGCCGGG
>CAJXCU010000040.1 GCA_913051935.1 uncultured Flavobacteriales bacterium | reverse complement strand
GACCCCCTGCGTGACAGGCAGGTATTCTAACCAACTGAACTACCAGACCAAATTTTTTAATCTTACGATCTCTGACAACAGTCAGATTCAAAAATGCTCGTTCCAAAAAGGAGATACAAAAGTAAACTTATTTTTTCGAATGTAAAACACTTTTTTCAAAATCATTTGTAACAAAATCATTAAATTGAATTCAAATCATAGATGATGCCGAATATACTTCGTTTATTATGTTTTTTATTGTTGTTGTCCACCACATATGTGAAGAGTCAAGAAATTGTTGTGTTAAATAATGAGCATGTTGACATTCGACCCTTGGAAAATCTGAATTCGAATTTTAGAGAATGTAACCTTTCTATTGCTCCTAATGGGAAAGAGCTTTATTTTATGTCAACAAGGAAAAAGCCTTTTAATAACTCGTTTGGTGACGGAGATATTTATAAGACAATATATCAAGATTCAGTTTGGATGGCTCCGGAATATGTGACTCAAATAAATACGAATAATGGTGAGGATGAGCCATCCGTTTCGTACGACGGCGAAAAAATTTATTTTCAAAGTTGGCTGAATTACTGGGAATCCTCGGGAGGTCCTTATTACGAGGCTGAGATTATCAATGGGAAATTAAAAAATATTAAAGGTTTAGGAGGAGGGATTAACCAGTTCTTTAGAAAATATTCATTACTAAACATGGGTTATGCTACCGATGGGATGGCTGTCTCACCGGATGGCAATCTCTTTATTGTAGCTTGCGGTGCTGATTATAAAGGAAACATGGACCTTTATTTTAGTGTTAAGCAGAATGGCCTATGGACCTTTCCTGAGCTTTTGAATGTAAGCACAAGTGGAGACGAGCGCTCCGTATATATTGCCGCTGACAATAAAACCATTTACTTTTCCTCAGATGGGCACGGTGGATTTGGTAAGCTAGATATCTTTAAAGCCAAATGGAATGGTATAAATGCGGAGGGGCCTGTGAATATTGGACAACCTTTTAATACAAGAAAAGATGACCGAGGTTTTGTGATTTCTGGTAGGGGTGATGCTGCTTATTTTATTCGTGATCTAGATATTTATTTTGCCAATATAAAAGAAGCGCAATTTTCGTTAAAGCCAGAACAAAGGGTACTGATATACGGTAAAATTCAGCTGAATAATAAGCCGGCTCAGAAGGTAGTTCGAATCATGTCAGAGGGTCATTTAATTGGTGAGACATCTTCAGATGATGATGGAAGATATTCAATTACCATTCCCGCGGGTTTTTCGATGGCTGAAGTTTTTGTTGATGATTCAAAGAACCGCTATCATCGACAAACGATAGCATCTAACTCCAATCTATACAAAGAGTTCCAGATTGATTTTTTAGCTCATGAGAATTCTGTATTGAAAGTGGATTCTATATTGAAAGAGGATTCGGAGGCAACTCCGATTTCAGAAACTGATCATTTGCATACAGTTATTTACTTTGAATTTGACACTTTTGATATTCCATCAGAAGAAATTTTTAAGTTGAAAAAATTACTTGAGTCCATCAATCAAGCTTCGCTCGTACAGGTTATTGGTCATACAGATCATGTAGGTAATGTGCAATACAATCTTGATTTATCAAAGAAGAGAGCATTATCCGTTCAGCATTATATTACAGAGCATACAGGATTGAATAAAAATCAGTTCGTAATAAAATTCTTTGGTGAGGGTAAGCCCTTAAATAAAAGTAATACTCCCCAGAGTAGATCAATGAATAGGCGGGTTTACGTAAAGATAGTGAACCACTAGTTTCTGAGTATTTTCCCAAATTTTACAATACTTTCGATACGCTCGAGGGTCTTTTTTTCTCGACATAATTCCAAAAAGGCTTTTCTTTCCAGATCTAGGAGATACTGCTCTGAAACGACGGTATTTTCTGATAAGTCACCTCCACACAATACAAAGCCTAATTTTTCAGATATGACCCGATCATGCTCGGACATGTAGTTTCCTGAGAGCATTGAGTTGGCTCCAACATATACGATTCCCAGCCCTTCTTGGCCGACAACTGTAATATTTTTTTCTCTTTTAGGTGGTACATATCCTTTGTCAGATAGTTCAAGGCAGGCGGCCTTTGCTCTGGCCAACTGATGCGCTCTCGAAACAACGATTTCATCAATACCTTCACGCAGATAGCCATAATCAAATGCCTCATAAGCGGACATTGAAACCTTTGCTTGGCCAACTGTTAAAAACCTGTCTCTTAATCGATTAATTTTAATGTCACCCGAGTGGAGTTCATCCGAGAATCTTTTTGCGAATTCTTTTGTCCCACCACCACCAGGAATAAGTCCAACACCAAATTCAACAAGTCCCATATAAAGCTCTGCGTGGGCAACAACCTTGTCGGCATGTAATGCGATTTCACATCCGCCGCCCAGCGCCATGTTATGGGGGGCTACAACTACAGGTACATTGCAATACCTGATCCGCATTGTTGTATCCTGAAATGCTTTGACGGCAAAATTCAACTCATCGTAGTCTTGATCTGCCGCCATCATAAAAATCATTCCGACATTCGCACCCGCCGAAAAGTTTTGACCTGTATTCGATATTACAAGTCCTTTGTATTCATTTTCAGCAAAATCTATTGATTTTTGAATTCCTTGAAGTACGCCACCTCCAATCGTATTCATTTTGGTATGGAATTCTAAATTTAATATTCCGTCTCCAAGATGAACAAGCGTACAATCTGCGTTCCCCCATACTTTGTTGTCTTCTCGAAGTGCATTTAAATCTACAAGGTCTTCGGTTCCTGGGATAACTTTATAACTTTTTGTGGCCATATCAAAAAACATTTTTCGTCCGTTTTCTGATTTGTAGAAAGAGGTCATTCCCGCCTCTCGCATTTTATCAATAGCCGGCCCCATTGTTTTGTTGGCATCTTTAATAAATTTTACACCTTGCTCGTAGCCAAATAAATCCCAAGACTCAAATGGTCCAAGTTCCCAGCCGAAACCAGCCTTCAATGCATCATCTATTTTGTAAAACTCATCAGAAATCTCCGGAATTCTATTTGATACGTATGCCAATAGACCACCGAAGATTCTTCTGTAAAATTCACCTGCTTTATCCATTCCCATGACAAGCATTTTCGTTCTTTGCTTTAAATCCTCTATTGGTTTGGCCATTTCTAAAGTTGGGAATTTCACCTTTTCTGACTTTTTATATTCGAGGGTATTTAGGTCTAGCGCTAAAATTGTTTTTTTACCATTTTCATCTTTTTCTTTCTTGTAAAAACCTTGTCCTGATTTGGATCCAAGCCAGTTATTTTCCACCATCTTGGAGATATATTCAGGAAGCTCAAACAGTTCTTTTTCCTCATCATCAGGGCAGTTTTGTTTTAAACCGTTTGCAACATGTACCAAAGTATCTAGTCCGACAACATCACAGGTTCTAAAGGTTGCAGATTTGGGCCTACCTAAGATTGGACCTGATAATTTATCAACTTCGCTGACCGAGAAGCCCATCTCTTTGACTGCATGGAACAATGCCATAATAGAGTACACACCAACGCGGTTTGCTATGAAGGCAGGGGTGTCTTTACAAAGTACTGTTTTCTTTCCAAGAATTTTTGCTCCATAATCCATGAGAAAATCCACAACGCTTCCCTCTGTTTTGGGTGTGGGAATAATCTCAAGCAACTGAAGATACCTTGGGGGATTGAAAAAGTGCGTGCCACAAAAGTGTTTTTGAAAGTCTTCACTTCGTCCGTCAAGCATCATATGGATTGGTATACCGGAGGTATTAGAGGAAATTAAGGTACCCTCTTTTCTATGCAGCTCAACTTTCTCAAATAGTTGTTGCTTAATATCAAGTCTTTCAATGATCACCTCTATGACCCAATCACAGTCTTTGATTTTGTTTAGATCATCATCGAAATTACCCGTCTCAATGCGAGAAGCAAAAGATTTGCGGTAAATAGGAGAGGGGTTTGACTTGAGCGCGAACTGCAGCGATTGATTAACAATCCGATTTTTAACGGCAGAAGATTCTAGCGTTAATCCTTTTTTTTCTTCGGCTGCATCAAGTTCTTTTGGTGCAATATCGAGTAATATAACTTCACATCCCACATTAGCGAAGTGGCATGCAATTCTTGATCCCATTACGCCTGACCCTAAAACGGCTACTTTTCTTATAAATCTTTTCATAAACTAGGTATAATTTCTATTCGTTATTCTTTTTGTTTTCTACATCCTCGATTGCCAGATCTACAGCATTCATTACGTTCATAAATCCTTTTAAATCTTTTTCCTTGAATTTTGATGCGATTTTCTGGTTAAATTCTAAAAGAAAGTCTCTTACCAACTTTCTCTGTGCAACTCCTTTTTCTGTCAGGAAGATATTCACCTTTCTTTTATCACCACTAAATTCTTTTCTTTCAATTAAACCGCTCGTTTCCATATTATTCAATGTTCTGGATAGCGATGTAGGTTCCATGCCCATTTTCGGTCCGAGTTGTGTGCTTGGTGTTCCGCTTTTTTCAACAATCATAAGTATAAATCCAACGGACATCGTCATGCCTTCGGTACGCGCCGTATTATTGTACATTCGAGAAACTCTATGCCATGCGTGCCGAAGCATGAAGTCTATTAACAAAGGTTGATTTTGCTCCATTAGGAGACTAATTTAGTAAAAAAAATATTATGCGTGCATAATTTTACCAAGGAATTTTTGAGATGTAAACTGTACCTTTAAATACTGCAACAAGCTCGTCATGTTGATTGGTTATATTTATTTGATAAACACCTGTTTTTTTTCCTCTGTGAATCTCATTCGTTGTAGCCTTTAAAGTATCTTTTACCTGTACTTTTCGCAGGTGAGAAATAGAAGTTTCAATAGTAAAACTTTGGTAACCATAGCTGTTAGCAGCAAATGCCAATGTCGTATCGGCAATAGAATAGGCAATCCCTCCGTGGGCTATTGAGAAACCATTTTGCATGATCTCTTTTATTTCACAACTTATTTTACAGCTTCCTTTTTCGACGGAAAGGACTTTGACACCTAACCAATTACTGTAAGCATCTTTCTCCATCATTTTTTGAATGATTTCCTGTGGTGTTTTTACTTCATGTAAGCGATCCATGCTTTTAGATTTAAATTATTACGAACGGAATCAATTTCAATTTCTGCCTGTGCTACTGAGGTGAATGATTGTAATATTGCTCTATGCCATCCCTCATGCAGTCGAATGCATGAGGATATATGTTTCTTGGATGATGTTTTTTCGAGCCACTTTATTGCGTTTTTTTCATTTTGAAACGAACCGACAACAATATGATAATTTTGAGGTACTTTGATCTCTAATAGGTCTCTTGTAAGAAGTTCATTACTCAGAACCTTTTTTACAGTTACTGTATCCTCTGTCTGAATTTCACTCGGTCCTTCAGCTTCTAGCTGTGTCTCTATTATTATTTTTCTTTTTTCCTCAACATAGCTATTTTCTTTCGACTGCTTTTCACTTTTTTCCTCAAGTATTGTTGTATTTTTCTCTTTTGACTGATAGAAGAGAACACTCAGAGCCAAAGCTAAGGGTATACAAATAATGAAGAATACAAATCTCAGTGGTGACCTTTTTTTTTTGTCGAATTCAACCTTTTCTAGTATCGGTATTTTTTTTGATGCCTCTTGATAGTCTATTGGTGGAACATCTAAATCGTCATCCCATTGGTCCTGCTCGGAATATGATTTAAATGGTTTTTTGCCTTTAGGATTTTTCTCACTCATGAAAACATAGAATTAAAATCAAAAGAATTGTTTAGTCTAATTCCTTTTTCTGTTTCTTTGAGCGTGCAACATTCGTTTATGGAATCGTGCTCAAGAAAAAGAATGTAGTCTTCTTTTTGCGCCTTTTCCAAAAACATTCCTTTTTCCTTCATCGTAATTAGAGGACGTACATCATAACCCATTACATAGGGCAGCGGAATGTGACCTACACTTGGCAGAAGGTCAGCCATAAAAACAAGTGTCTTACCCTTGTATTGGATGTGTGGAATCATCATGCTTTCGGTATGTCCATCGACAAAGAGTACGTCAAAATTAGGAAAGACATTTTTTGCATAGTCCTCATTTTGTTGGATAAAATGAAGTTGTCCGCTTTCTTGAATGGGAAGGATATTTTCTTTCAAAAAAGATGCCTTTTCCCGTTCATTTGGGTTAATTGCCCACTCCCAATGCTTTCTGGTACTCCAATACCGTGCATTTTTGAACGCTGGTCGGTACCCATTTCTTTCTTTATTCCATTCTACTGCTCCTCCGCAATGGTCAAAATGTAAATGGGTCAAGAAAACATCTGTAATATCATTACGAGAGTAACCTAACTTTTTGAGGTTTTTATCCAAGGAATCTTCACCATATGGGTAGTAGTATGAAAAGAACTTATCAGACTGCTTTTCTCCCATACCCGTATCGATGAGTATTAATCTTTTTCCGTCTTCTATTAGAAGGCTTCTTAAGGCCCAAGAGCACATGTTATTTTGATCCGGTGGATTTGTTCTTGACCAAAGGCTTTTGGGAACAACACCGAACATTGCCCCTCCATCAAGCTTAAAATACCCTGTATTTAGAACGTGTAATTTCATTTAATTAGTTGGCTAGGTGATTGAGTAGTCCTCAAAATCCTCAATGACATCTTGTTCGAATGTATTCGTAACGGATATTGGTACGTAATCCACCGTTACATTGGTTTCATCTAAACCATAGTCTTCAGCAGGTTTTAGTCCTGTACTCTTTACGAAGCGGTATGCTTTTACACATATATTTTGAAAAGGTGTGAGATCGTTGTCAATAGCAACACGTGAGTTAATTACAACAAAACGGTAATCAACCTCCTCCACATTACCTCTGACAGACTCGAAAATACTCTCTCCTGATAGTTCTTTTTTCTCTACCATTTTTCTTTGGATTTTACGCATCATGTATTCGATGTGATGCTCCTCTTTAAATCCAAGCTGAAGACTGACGTAATAGCAAGTTTTATCAATAATTTGATTTACTGAGTAGTGAACCCCCCAGGGTTCATTTTGAATATCAATGTGAAGAAACCAAACGATATCGGCTTTTTTAGGTTTTTTATTAAATAACGAATGAAAGACAGTGGTGTCTAATTTGTTCGGTGAGTTACTACGTGTCGGAAAGACAATATTGGTTGCGTCAAATGGAATTTTATCGTCTTTTTTCACCGCGGATAGCAATGGAATTACCTTTTTCATAGATTCATACTCTGTAATACTCGTTCTTAGCTCTCGCGCTTTATTGTAAAGAAAAAGTAAGGTGAAGAAGGTTGCGGCCAGCACCAATGTGAACCATCCACCTGAAACGACTTTGCCAAGGTTGGACATCAGGAAAGTACCCTCAATGGCAATGAACAAGAGAAAAATACCCAGATATAGAGGTCTTCTTTTTGGATTTCTGACCAGCAATAGGAAGCCAAGAAGAATAGAGGTCATAACCATATCAATTGTAATAGCCAGTCCATAGGTGTGCTCCATTGCACTTGATTTTTTGAAGATAAAAATGACCAAAAGGCATCCAAACATTAAGAACCAATTGATAAAAGGAATGTAAATCTGTCCTTTATTGTCGGTAGGGTACTTGACTTTTAGGTTGGTCCAAAGTTTCAGCTTGATGGCTTCGTTCATCAGCGTAAATACTCCTGTGATTAATGCTTGAGAAGCAATAATAGTTGCCGCTGTTGCGATTGCAATGGCAAAAGGCATGATGCTTTGAGGAACCATTGAATAAAATACGGTTTGACCCTCCGCCAAACCAAAACCAGGTGTTAGACACAAGGCAGCTTGGCCCATATAATTCAATACGAGTAGGGTCGCTACGAAAGCCCAGCTTACGCGAATGTTTCCTTTGCCGCAATGCCCAAGGTCTGAATACAGTGCTTCTGCTCCGGTTGTACAGAGAAATACTGCACCCAAAACCCAAAATCCGCTATCGATGTTTACGATTAGGTTATATGCCCACCACGGATTTAACGCTCTGAGCACTGTTGGGTTGTCGATAATTTGCATCGTACCTAAATACCCTAAGAATGAAAACCAAACGACCATGAACGGCCCAAAAAACTTTCCGATGGCATTTGTACCAAACTGCTGAACCATAAAGAGCGCAACTACTATACTCACAACAATGGGAATGACATGAAGGTTTGGATAAATATTATTGAGGCCTTCTACCGCCGAGGAAATTGAGATAGCAGGTGTGATGAAGCCATCAGCAATCAGCGTGGAACACCCAATCAGAGCAGGAATAATAATCCACTTGAACCGCCTTTCTTTCAGCAAGGCAAAAAGTGCAAAAATTCCACCTTCACCTTTGTTATCTGCATTTAAGGCAAAATATACATATTTGAAAGTTGCAATGAGCAACAGGGTCCATATGACACATGAGAGTCCACCTAATATGAATCCTTCGCTGATGTTTGTTCCACCTCCTGTAATCGCCTGAAAAACGTACAATGGAGAGGTGCCAATATCTCCGAAAACAATTCCTGTACTTATTAAAATACCAGCGAATGTTGTTTTGCTCACATTTGAATCACTCATGTACTAAAGTTACTAAGCAAATGTAAATCAAATTTTTAAGATGATTACTTTAAAATAGGTGATTTCTAAAATGAAAAATAGTCTATATTTGCAAAGAAAATGCCCACGTGGTGAAATTGGTAGACACGCCATCTTGAGGGGGTGGTGCCGTAAGGTGTGCTGGTTCGAATCCAGTCGTGGGCACATTTTTCTGAAGGTGATTCCGCCAAAGCGCTTGGAAAAAAATTATAAACCCATCAAAACTATAATGTAATATTAATACAATGAAAAACAGTTATTTAATAATATTTACTTCAATATTAACTTTATATATTTACTCTTGTTCTTCCGATCTTCCATTGGATGTTGTAATTGAACAACCGGAGCAAATTGATTACCGAAAGCAAGGTGTTGATTTCCTAGCAAAAAATAAAACGAGAGCAGGTGTATTGACGACAGAGTCGGGTTTGCAATATGAAATACTGAAGAACTCGGAGGGGCCTAAACCAACACCAACCACAAAAGTACAAGTTCATTATCATGGTACAACTCCTGATGGAGATGTTTTTGATAGTTCTGTAGATCGTAATCAACCCGCAGAATTCGGATTGAATCAGGTCATCAAGGGTTGGACTGAGGGCTTGCAGTTGATGTCTGAGGGATCAAAATACAAATTATACATACCTCAAGAATTGGCTTATGGTGCAAATCCGAGTGGTGACATCATCAAACCTTTTATGCCACTTGTTTTTGAGGTGGAATTATTGGCCATACTCGATGATCCTGAATCAAAGGTTAAGGTGCCGACAACCACTTTGAAATTTAATAAATTAAGCCATGATTTTGGTACGGTCAAAGAGGAGACAGATAATAAAACCGTCTTTACGGTAACCAATACGGGGAAATTCCCATTGATTATCGATGATGTAAAAGCGAGCTGTGGTTGTACAACCCCCTCTAAACCAACCCAACCCATCGCTCCAGGTAAAAGCGATAAAATTGAGGTTGTATTTCATCCAAATGAGGGTCAGTTAGATAACCAAAGCAAAACTGTGAGGGTAACTGCAAATACTGAACCTAAGGTAACCAAACTAGAGATATCGGCTTTCGTGGAAAAAAAGCAGGATTAAGTTTCGAAATAATCCAAATCCTTTCCGAAGGTTTCTTTGAGTTGACTGAGACTGTATAAAGCCAGTAATATAAATATAAGTCCGACTAAATAGGCGGATATTGCGTCCCCTAGATTCAGTGCGGTAAGCATTCCAAATCCGAGCATGATTAAGTTGACAGAGCCCCTTACGAAATTTGGAATGGTATTGGCTGTTGTGGATCTAATATTAGTGCCAAATTGCTCGGCAGCAATTGAAACGAACAAGGCCCAGTATCCTGTTGCGGTTCCCAATAGAAAGCACATTAGGTAGTATGTATCCTTGGAGACACCATCCATAAAGAATAAAAATGAGGTAATCAGCACGAGTGTAAAGAGAAGGTAAAGTCCTACAACTTTCTTCCTACTCCTCAGCCATTGACTCAAAACGCCAGAGATGAGATCCCCCGCGGATAGTCCGATATAGGTATACATGACTGCCTGTCCATTCTCAATATCATGAATACCCATTAAGGGAGCGAAATTATCTTTGGAATTCATAACCAATAATCCAACCACGTACCAAATTGGAATACCAATAACAATGCAATGCAGGTATTTGATGAAATTCTTCTTATTGTAAAATAATATTTTCAGGTTTCCTTTTTGTATATTCTTATTGTGCTCCATATGCTCAAAATACGTTGACTCAATGGTGCCAACCCGAAGGAGTAGTAGTAATAATCCTAGGCAACCACCAACGATATATGTGACCTGCCAGTTGTCTAATTGAATACCACTTAGTCCCTCAATAAAGTGACCAATAACTGCTCCTTCGGCTCCAACAAAAGATGCAACAACTGCGCCTAGGGCACCAAAAGTTACAATGATCATTGTTCCATATCCTCGTTTCTCTTTAGACATCGTTTCTGATACCAAAGTAATCCCAGCCCCGAGCTCACCAGCAAGACCAATGCCTGCGATCAATCGAACAATTGCGTAGGTGGTAACATCGGTTACAAAGGCATTGATTAGGTTGGCAGCGGAATACAACAGTATGGAGCCAAAAAGAACTTTGATTCGCCCTTTTTTATCACCTAGAACACCCCATAATATTCCTCCGATGAGCATCCCAAACATTTGAATATTGAATAAAAATTTACCTGTAGACTGTTGTAATTCAATTGATTGACCACTCATAATTACACTTAAGCTTTCAGCTTTTACTACGCCAAATAATACCAAGTCATAAATGTCAACGAAATAACCAAGTGCTGCAACTGTAATGAGTAGCGCAATCTTTTTAGAATTTTTATCGTTTTGATTTTGCATATACGAATGTATTGTTTTTTCAATGAAAATTCATGTTTAACTTCTGTACTGTATCTTTCCTAAATCTTTTTTTTCTACTTACTTTTATTACCCATTAAAATAAAAATAAATGCTTTACAATCTTTCTGATAATCCTTCTATTTTGAGTCATTATCTTTCAGAAATTCGAGACGTGGATATTCAAAAGGACCCTATGCGTTTTCGTTTGAATTTAGCTCGTATTGCATCCATTTTAGGTTACGAAGCATCGAAGAAAATGCAGTATATCAATCATGACGTCCATACCCCATTGGGTGTTTCGAATGAATTTAAGATGCATGACGCCCCTGTATTAATTACCATATTAAGGGCTGGCTTGGCTATGCATGACGGGCTTTTACATACTTTTGATCGTTGTGAAAGTGCCTTTGTGTCTGCGTATCGTTCTCATACATCTAAAGAAGCATTTACAATTGAGGTTGAATATCTAGCGGCACCAAATCTTGACGGTAGAACTTGGATTATTTCTGACCCTATGTTGGCTTCAGGAAACTCTATGGTGGAGGTTTATAAGGCACTTTTAAAGTTTGGAAAGCCAAGAAAGATAATTGTTATCGTTGCAATAGCTACACCTCAATCTATAAAACTTGTGGAAAATGAGCTTCCACAAAACACGGATATTTGGACTGCTGCGATAGATCCTGAGCTGACCTCAGAATCCTACATTGTTCCTGGGCTTGGAGATGCTGGGGATCTCGCATTTGGTATAAAGGTATAATGATGAATTGGTCTGGTTATATCACTTTAGCTTCTGTTGCTACAATAAAATTTATGTTTTCGGCCATACCAGGACCCGCAATGGGTTTGAGTTACATTGAAACTGTGGCTTCCATTTCTGTTGGTGCTACTTTTAGTGCTGCTTTTTTCTATTTTTCAAGTGAGTTCTTTATGGATCGTGCTAGAGCAAAAAAAATAAAATTACGGATTGAGGCTCAGGCCTCAGGTAAAACCTATACTGGGAAGAAAACATTTTCTAAGGTAAATAAAGCAGTGGTCAAACTTAAGCTAAGGTTAGGTAAAGTCGGTATTTGTTTTTGGGCTCCTTTCTTTTTATCTGTTCCTGTGGGTTCCATAGTAGCAGCAAAATTTTATGGAAAGCACTCATTTACCTTTCTGTTTATTTTAGCCGGGATATTATTGAATGCATTTTTAACCTCATTTATTGTTTATGTCATTATCAGATAAGCATGTGTTTTTTGATCTAGACCGTACGCTTTGGGATTTCGATTTAAATTCAAAGAATGCGCTGCTTCAGATATTTGAAGAATTAGATTTAATTGATATTTTCAAAACCTTTGACCGCTTTTATAATGCATATGTTGCGCAAAATGCACGCTTATGGAAATTATATGGTGAAGGACAGCTTTCAAAAGATGTATTGCGTTACGAACGCTTTAATGCAACGTTAATGCAATTTAGTATTGACAATATTGATTTAGCGAAAGAGATGGGGTCCATGTATGTATCCATATCTCCTCTTCAAAAGAAACTTTTTCCGGGAACAATAGGATGTCTTGAGGAATTAAAGTCCGTTGGCTTTCAACTTCATATCATTACAAATGGTTTCGAGGAGGTTCAATATATCAAGCTAGAAAATTGTGGATTGGATGGGTTTTTTGATGTTGTTGTTTGCTCCGAGTCAGTTGGAAAAAACAAGCCAGCCCGGGCAATTTTTCAATATGCGTTAAAAGAAGCAGGCTGTAAGGCCGAGAATGCCCTAATGATTGGAGATGATTTTAGGGCAGATATTTCAGGTGCATTGAATTCTGGAATGAAAGCCATTCACTTTGATCCTCATGGTTTATCTGAAGAAAATTATCCCTATACCTGTAAAAGTCTCTCAGAAATGCCGCTCATGGTTACCCAGCTGTTACTTGCTTCGAATTAAACCTATCGATTTAGTTCTTGTCGCATCTTTTCATACAAGATGATACCTGTTGCCACTCCGACATTAAGTGAAGCAATATTTCCAAGCATTGGAATATTGGTACGAAGGTCAGACATATTAATTAAGTCAGAAGTAATGCCATTTTCTTCAGAGCCCATTACAATAACCATTGCTCCTCTCAGGTTCACTTCCTGCAGTGGCATAGATGATTTCTCGGTGCAGGCAACGATGCGAAATCCTGATTGTTGAATGTAAAATAAGCTATTCTTTAAATCGTCCGTTTTACAAACGGGTATTCGACTCAATGCTCCTGAGGATGTTCTTACAGCATCTGCAGTTACAAGCGCAGAACCTTTCGAGGGTATGAGAATCGCATCAACACCTTGACATTCCGCAGATCGAGCGATGGCTCCAAAGTTGCGCACATCTGTAATTCTGTCCAATGCAAGGATACAAGGTTTTTTATCAGCTTCAACCCACTGGTCAACAAGTGCCTCAATATTTTGATACTCTATTGGCGTCACAAATGCTACAACTCCTTGATGATTTCCTGCCGTAAGATGATTTAGCTTTTGAATGGGGACATATTGAATATTATAATCTTGGTCTGCCAAGGCTTCTTTTAGCGCTCTAAAATGTTCTTTTTCAATTCCCCTTTGAATCATAATTTTATTGAGCTCCTGTTTGGACTTAATTGCCTCTATAACTGGATGAATGCCAAATATGATGTCTTTCTTTTCTTTCCTTTGGTAGGATTCCTTTCTATTTTCCATTTATAGAAATTTTAAATCTATTTTAACTTGATTTTCTAGTGTAACCCCAACAGGGCATGAATTTGCAACAGTAATTATTTTTTGTAAAGTATCTGAATTCCATTCATTTTTTGAGACTTCAAAAACTACGTTGATTGCATCAATTTTCCTTGGATTATTTCCCATGACCTTTTCGATTTTCGCCTCACAATGCTGAAAAGGAATGTTGTTCTTTTCACAATAAATACCAATGATTGTAATAACGCAGGATGCGAGTGAAGTTGCCACAAGGTCCGTAGGAGAGAAGGCCTGGCCTTTTCCGTTATTGTCTGTGGGTGCATCCGTGATTATGGTATCCTTTGATCTCAAATGCTTTGCAGCAGTTCTTAAATTTCCGAGATAGCTAACTTCTGAGATAATCATAATTGAATATTTGTGTTGCGAAGGTACTATATTTCGCTTCAAATTAGCTTGCAAGAAATGAAAACGATTTCGTATTCTTTTGATTATCTTTAATGTTCGAAAATAAAACTATGCGATTTCTACACACGTTATGTATTATATTGAGTGTCCATATATTCTCCTTTGCACAGCTAGAAAGGAATTATAAACGAGACAATAATGTTCCTGATTGGGTGAAATTAATGTATGCTGATGACGCTGATCCTGGTGCTGTAATTGAGGCGCATGATGCCTATTTCAGAGTACATTCAGCTCAAAAAAACGCCCATACACAGTATTACAAGAGATGGTTGCGTTCCCTTAGTAGGCAGCTTAACTTCTCATCTTCCAAAAGTGATCTGAATTATTTAGAACGCTCTAAAAATTTACGTTTACTAAAAGATGTAGATTCAGAATGGATTTGTATTGGACCGTATGATTTTGACAAAGAGGCTGCGAGCAGAAGCTATGCTCCAGGTTCGGCCCACGTATATACTGTTGAGCGCTCGATAAGTAACCCAAACATTATGTTTGCCGGTACCGCTACGGCAGGATTATGGAAATCTACAAATGCGGGAGCGAATTGGTCGTTGATGACTAGAGAACTTGTGCTCAATAGAATTTTTGCTTTAGAAATTGATCATACTAACCCAGATATTGTTTATTTCGAAAGCAATGGCGACTTGTTTAAAACGATTGATGGAGGGGTAACTTGGTCTGAGATAGGGGACGCTTCCTTTCAATCGGAGAATCACAATGTGAAGGATATTGTCATGCATCCTTCCATCTCGACAGAACTTTATTTGTCCTCTAATAGAGGTTTTTTTAAATCAACAGACGGAGGATTGAATTGGATTGAGGTTATGGATGGAGAATTTCAGGAAATTGAAATCAATCCGTCGAATGCTTCAATGCTTTATACGATTAAGGTTGTAGACAACCATACGGAGTTTTATAAATCAACAAATGGAGGAAATTCTTTCACGATTCAAACTGTGGGTTGGCCGAACCCAACAGGTCCGAATGACCATCAAGAACGTGTCGAGATTGCCGTAACACCTGCCAATCCTAGTCTCATATATGCAAATGCGACGGGTTCGGCAAATGGCGGTAGTGGAACTTACGGGATCTATTTATCTCAAGATGAAGGTGCTACATGGACCTTCCAGTGCTGTGGAGGACAGCCTGCAGGACCACCCTCATTGACCAATATAAATATGATGGGATGGGATAAAGAAGGTGAAGACGATGGCGGTCAGTACTATTATGATGTCGGCCTAGCAGTGGATCCTGTAAACCCAAATAAGCTGCATCTTGGAGGAGTAAACCATTGGGTGTCTAATGATGCTGGGGTGACTTGGGTTTGTCCAGCAAAATGGTCCGAGCCTGCTGAGCCTGGTTATGTCCATGCAGACATTCATGATATTCGTTTTTTTGACAATGAATTATGGATTGCATGCGATGGGGGTATCTTTATGTCAACAGATGGCGGGACAACCATGAACAAGTCTCAAGTTGGTATTGAGGGGACAGATTTTTGGGGTTTTGGTGCAAGCCCGCAGACAGATGTCATGTTAGGAGGAGCATATCACAATGGTACCTTGTTAAAAGATAACGATACCTATATCAACGATTGGATCTGCACCGGGGGTGGAGATGGTGTGCGGGGATTCGTGAATTTTGGAAATGATAGAATTGCTTACGATGACTACGAGGGACGAATTCTATCCGGTGATCGAACCCAAAATATCAATGGATTTCAATTCGATTCCTTACCAAATGCCTCATATATTTTTGGTGAGTCATCAACCTTGGAATGGGATCCGAGAAATAACCAACATATATTTCTCGGAAGAGGAACGAACTTATTAAAAACAGAGGACAATGGCTTGACATATTCAGTATTACATGCTTTTGAAGATAAGGTTATGAGTATTGAGTTATCTAGAGCTGATTTAAATTATATGTATGTTACCACCTACGAAAGCTGGTGGGGAGATAAAAAAATATGGAAAACCCAAGATGGCGGTGTCAGTTGGACAGAAATCACTCCACCGGCTTCATTGCTAAATGGTGATTTGTGGGTTCCTTTCGACATTGCTGTAAGTGCAAATGATGAAAATGTGGTTTGGGCAGCAAGAACTTCTCAATATGGGTCTACCAATTTGAATGGTCGCATGGTTTTTAAATCGACGGATGGAGGTTCAACATGGGGAAATTATACCAGTAGCTCGCTTAATGGCGAGGTGATTACGAATATTGAACATCAGAAAGGTACCGCAGGAGGTGTATATATTGGTACGCGAAGAGCGGTTTACTATCGAAATAATTCAATGACTGAATGGGTATTATTTAACAACAACCTGCCTTTGAGCTCAACTTCTACCAAGCTTGTTGTAAAATACAAGGATGGTTTACTGCTAAATGCTACTAATAGAAGCGTGTACGTGGCAGAATTGTACGAAAACTCTGTCCCCATGGCGCAAATCGCGGCGAATAAATTCAAAGTCTCTTGTCTCGATAATCAAGTTCAGTTTATTGATCATTCTGTGCTATCCTCAGAAAATCCAACCTGGTCTTGGTCTTTCCCGGGAGGTATACCTGCCACCTCTAATGAGCAAAACCCAGTGGTTGAATACGAAAATGCTGGTTTCTATGATGTGACCCTGACTGTTACAGATGATTTCGGTACAAGCACACAAAGCTATCCTATGTTTATTGAATATCAGGAAACAAGTACCCCACTTGACGTAATTGAAGACTTTGAGTTGGGGATTACTGAATTCTGGACACAGTATAATGCGAATAATTCTTATGGTTGGTCACCTTTTTACACAGAAAATGGCCCTGATTGCAGCCCAACAAACTGTGTGATGATTAACCACTTTGCGATAAGTCAATCGGGAGATGAGGCAGAATTAATTACACCTAAAATAGACCTAACAACTGCTTTGGGTGCAATATTGGAATATGATTATGCTTACACCAAATGGGGTGGAAGCTATGAAGACGGTTTCCGAATTGATATCAGTTCAGATTGCTGGGAAACCTACGATACTTTGTTTTATGCTTTTGGTGATGATTTGATCACTGTTCCTAGTACCAACGATGATTGGTATCCATCGGATTGCGCGGATTGGTCCGTGAATAATTCGATTGATTTGAGTGCGTACCTCGGACAAAGCGTTGCACTTCGCTTTGTTGGCATCAATGGTTATGGAAATAATTTCTTCTTGGACAACATCAATGTGATGGGACAGATGAGTGGAGTAGAAGAATGGGCGTTTCCATTTTCCATTTATCCAAATCCATCCAAAGGTCAGTTTCGTGTAAGACACGCTTTGTCATCGCCAAATCTAATTATGTATGCTTCAGATGGAAGAATTGTATATCATCAAATATTGCATGCACAGGAGTCGCTTATTGATTTAGACGTGAAGGCAGGTATATACATGTTACATGTTAACGATGGACAGAAAACTTATGTAGAAAAGATTACCATTAACTAATCCTAATACTGCAAAGGATAACAATAATTAAAAAATAAATTCAAAATAACTTATGAAATTTCTCAATCTCATTTTTATCACACTTGCTTTTTCGGCTTGTGCCCAACAAAAAAATAATATTGATGCCGGTACGGTTTCAGCACTTTCTTTCAGAATGGTCGGGCCTGCATTAACTTCAGGTCGGGTATCTGATATTGCGATCCATCCATCGAGCATGGATACTTGGTATGTATCGACTGCTTCAGGTGGTTTATGGAAAACACAAAATCATGGCATCACTTTCGCTCCTATTTTTGATACGTACGCATCTTATTCTATTGGTTGTGTGAAAATTGCACCATCTAATAAAAATACGGTTTGGGTTGGTTCTGGGGAAAATAACAACCAACGTTCTGTATCCTATGGAGATGGGGTATACAAGTCTCTTGATGCGGGTAAGTCATTTAAAAATATGGGGCTCAAAAACAGTGAACATATCGGAGGAATCGTAATACACCCTACAGATGAAAATACGCTATGGGTTGCTGCCTATGGTCCACTATGGAGCAGTGGAGGCGACCGAGGCGTGTACAAAACTACAGATGGCGGAAAGACATGGAATCGAACCTTATTTGTTTCCGAAAACACGGGTATTGCAGAAATACATATGGACCCTTCTAATCCAAATATATTATATGCCTCTGCGCATCAGCGAAGAAGAAGAGAATGGACATTTATCAGTGGTGGTCCTGAATCAGGTTTGTATAAATCTATTGATGGTGGAGATACTTGGGTAGAAATCAATAAAGGGTTACCCGCAGGATATATGGGACGTATAGGAATGTCAGTCTCGCCAGCTGATCCAAATGTCGTTTATGCCATAGTTGAAGCTAGATATGGCAAAAAAGGGTTCTACAAATCAACGAATAAAGGTGAAAACTGGTCAAAGCAAAGCGATTATGCGACAAGTGGTAATTATTACCAAGAAATTTTCTGTGATCCGAAGGATGTCAACAAAGTATTCTCTATGAATACCTATCTGCACCATACCGAGGATGGAGGTAAAACATTTAAGCGAACTGGAGAGAAAAAGAAACACGTTGACAACCATGTTATTTGGATAGACCCAAGTAACACCGATCATTGGGTTGTGGGGTGTGACGGAGGTGTATATGAAACATACACACACGCCAAAGAGTGGCGATATTTTGCCAACATACCAATTATTCAATTTTATAAGGTTACCACGGACAATGATGCTCCTTTTTATAACATATATGGTGGAACACAGGACAATAACTCCATGGGAGGTCCTTCTGCAACAAAAAATTCTGCGGGTATTTTAAATCTAGATTGGTTTATTACCAATGGAGGAGATGGTTTTGAATCTGCAACGGATTGGGAAAATCCAAATATTACTTATGCTCAGGCACAATATGGATGGATTGTGCGTTATGACAAAGCTTCAGGTGAAAAAGTGCCGATTCAACCAATGCCCGGTGAAAATGAGCCAGCTTATCGTTGGAATTGGGATGCTCCTTTATTGGTGTCTCGTCATGATGCTTCAACCATCTATTTTGCGGCCAATAAATTATTTAAATCTGAGAATAGAGGAGATGATTGGTCAACAATTTCTCCGGATTTGTCCCGTCAGCTAGACCGAAATAAATTACCTGTTATGGGTCAGGTTTGGACAATGGACGCGGTCATGAAGAATAAGTCCACTACCATTTATGGAAATATCGTTGCATTGGATGAATCTCCTATAAGGCAGGGTTTACTTTATGCTGGAACAGACGATGGTTTGATTCAAATCACGAACGATGACGGAAAAACCTGGCGTAAGGTTGATGCCATTAAAGGTGTTCCAACACGTACAAAGGTCAATATGCTAACCGCATCTCTGCATGATGAAAATGAGGCTTTTGTTGCTTTTAATAGCCAGCGAGACGGAGATTTTACCCCATACCTATTACGCACAAGTGATCAAGGAAAGTCCTGGGAGTCCATTGCTTCAAATCTTCCTGAAAGAGGAAATGTCTATTGTATAAAGCAAGACCATGTCAATCCAGATTTACTATTTGTAGGAACTGAATTCGGTGCCTTTTTCTCTAATGATAAAGGTCAGAACTGGACAAAGTTATCAGGTCTGCCCACCATCGCCGTTTATGATTTGGATATTCAGCAAAGAGAAAATGATCTTGTTGCAGCTACTTTCGGAAGAGGGTTTTATGTTTTAGATAATTATGAACCTCTTCGTACAGTTGGTGAAGATGTTTTGAATAAAAGAGCACATCTTTTTCCAGTGAAGGATGCATTATTATATGTTCCGGCAACCCCACTAGGTGGCGGAGGAACAGGTTCTCAAGGCCACAATATGTGGTCTGCGAAAAACCCTTCATTTGGAGCTACTTTTAGTCTTTATTTAGATGAAGTAGCATCCTCATTGCGTTCAAAAAGACAGCAAAACGAAAAGAAACTAGAGAAAGATGGCGAGCCTGTCTTTTATCCTTCATTTGAGGAAATTAGGGCAGAGGATTTAGAAGGCAAAGCCTACTTAGTATGGCAGATATACGACACTTCAGGAAGTGAGGTTCGTCGTATGAAATCAACTCCTAAGAAAGGAATTCAGCGTCAGGTATGGAATTTAAGAACAAATACTACAGACCCCATAGGTTCAAGAGGAAGTGGTTTCTTGGTTACTCCTGGTGATTACTCTGTTAGCGTAAGTCTTGTAAAGGACGGAGTCGTTGAGCTTCTAGTGGACAAACAAGCGTTCTCTGTCAAGGGCTTGAACAATCAAACCTTACTCGCTAAAGACCCAGAGGAGCTGAAAGAATTTAGAGCTGAAATGTCTGAACTAAACCGAAAGGTGAGTGGAACGGAGAAGGTTATGGGTGAGACAAAGGAAAGTATTGAATTGATTGAAAAAGCACTGCTGAACTATCCAAATACTGATCTAGCTTTATTGAAGTCCATTAGAGAAATAATGGTTTCACTGAAGGATTTAGAGGTGTTGATGTGGGGTGATAAGGCGAAATCATCGAGAGACTTCGAAACTGTCCCAAGTATTTCGGGTCGTCTGGGAATGGTAGGCTATCAGATTTACCAGAACACTACTGGTGTCACTCAAACACATCGATTGAACATGCAAATTGCAAAGAAACAATACAATGCTTTACGGTCTGAATTAAATGAGATTATTGTTGCACTGAGTGCGATCGAGTCCAAGTTAGAAGGAATCATTCCTTACACTAAAAATAAAGGTACGGACTGGAAAAAAGATTAAGATTCAGCTGCTTCGAGCTTCTTGATCTCCTCAAGAATGTCATTGGCTTCAGCGGTTAAGCGATCGCTTTCAGAGCGGTTGATCGTTGACATTTTGTAGGCCTGCTCTAGTTTTTTCTTGTATTGCTCGTTGAGCTTGTCTTTTTTGCTTTTGCGTGTGAAGAATCCCATACTATTTTTTTATCTAAACAAGGGATGGAAAGTATTGTTCATAAAAAAAGGGACCCCATTGAAGTGATCCCTTTTGTACGGTAGGTTATTGGTAATCTTTTATTCGTCTCCGAAGCGTTCGATGACAGGTTGGGTAACTCCTGTATTTGAAAACCCTCCATCATGGAAAAGATTCTGCATCGTCACATATCTCGTTAAATCAGAGAACATACTCAAGCAATAATCTGCACATGCTAATGCACTTGCATTTCCGAGTGGTGACATTTGCTCTGAGAAGTTGATGAATTCTTGAAATCCTTTAATTCCCTGTCCTGCAGTTGTAACTGTCGGAGATTGAGAAATCGTATTTACGCGAACTTTATTTTTGATTCCGTAATGGTAACCAAATGAACGTGCAATTGATTCCAACAATGACTTGGCATCCGCCATATCGTTATAGTCTGGGAAAATTCTTTGTGCCGCAATGTAGGATAAAGCCAAAACGGAACCCCATTCATTCATTGCTTCATGTTTGTATAATGTGGCTAATGTTTTATGTAATGACGTTGCTGAAACATCCATAGTCTGACTATAAAAACGGTAATCATTTTCAGTATAATGTTTCTTTTTACGAACGTTTGGCGACATTCCTATGGAGTGTAAAACAAAATCAATTTTACCTCCTAGAATTTCCATTGATTGAGTAACCAGATTGTCAAGGTCTTCAACGCTTGTCGCGTCTGCAGGAATTATTTTACTTCCCGTGGCCTCTGCCAGGTTATTGATTTCTCCCATTCGCATGGCGATCGGGGCATTGGTTAGTACGAAAGTAGCACCTTCTTCATGCGCACGCTCTGCAACCTTCCATGCAATAGATTGACTATTTAAAGCACCAAATATAATTCCTCGTTTTCCTTTTAACAATTCGTTTGCCATTACTCTTAAATTTTAAACAAATTTAGTAAATCTTAATAGGGTAAAGTTTAAAATTTAGTTTTAGATGAACAATGTTTTGTGGATAGACATCAAATTCTAGCATAGGCTTCAGCTTGAAATGGATGTTTTCAAGTACTTATTATCAATATAAAATGTACCGAAGGGAATCAGTGATGCAATAAAAAATAAAATCCCTCGAAACCAGCTCCATTCTTTTTTTAATGTCAGGACCAATAACCACAAACAATAGAGTAAAAACACTAAGCCATGAAGCATGCCAACAAAGTAATTGGGTTCTGTAATCTCATAGACATATTTCAAAGGCATCGTAACTGCAAAGGCCAAATAGGATATACCTTCAATGAGTGCAAGTATTCTAAACTCTTGTATTCTAATTTTATCAAGCATAGGATTTTTTTAGTTTTTGAAGCGCCCGCATTTGATCTCTAAAACCTGCAGCCTCTA
>CAJXCU010000039.1 GCA_913051935.1 uncultured Flavobacteriales bacterium | reverse complement strand
GTGAATTTATCTACCTTTTTACTTCGCTTTTTGAGATAGGCTTCTCTGTAATCTGACGGGAGTGCATCAGCGGTGGTGGGTGGAATCCATGCTCCAAAACATTTAGGCCAATCGGGACATCCCATTCCACTTCCTGTTATTCTTACAAAACTACCCGCAATCACGACCAAATAAATGAGGATCAGCACCACCCAATTAAATCGAATAAAGCGTTTAGAAAAAATCATAACTCAAAGTTACCGAAACCTTTCTTGTTAAAACCACCTCAATTAAGTTTTGTTTAAGCACAAGAAACATTCCCGAAATACGCTAGGAAGCCTTATCTTTGTTTTTTGTAAGCTCATGAAAAACGCATCCCTCAAAGCTATCTCTCCAGTAGATGGAAGGTACCATTCAAAAACAAAAGCGCTGCAAGCGTATTACTCTGAGTATGGATTAATTCGTTATCGAGTGCTCGTAGAAGTTGAGTACTTTATTGCTTTAACAGCAATTCCACTACCCTCTTTACAAGATTTCCCGAAAGATAAAATCGAGGGGCTTCGTGATTTATACCGAAACTTTTCTGAGGATGATGCGCTATGGATCAAGGAAACAGAAAAAACCACAAACCATGATGTGAAAGCGGTTGAGTATTTTTTGAAAGAGAAAATGTCTGCACTCGGTCTTGAGCGTTATTTAGAGTTTATTCATTTTGGATTGACGTCACAGGACATAAACAATACGGCAGTTCCACTATCTCTAAAGGAGGGAGTCAATGCAGTTTATCTTCCGCTCTTAGACAATTTAATTTCTAAGCTGAAAGAATTAGAGGTAGAATGGAAAGATGTTCCTATGCTTGCGAGGACACATGGGCAGGCTGCCTCGCCCACCCGATTGGGTAAAGAGCTAAAAGTGTTTAGAGAAAGAATTGAGCTTCAAAAGGAAATGCTTATTGGTATTCCGTTTTCAGCAAAATTTGGAGGAGCAACAGGAAATTTCAATGCACATTTTGTGGCATATCCTGAAATTGACTGGGTGAGCTTCTCAAACAATTTCGTCAACAAAACATTAGGACTCAACCGCAGCCAAACAACAACACAAATCGAACATTATGACCATGCGGCTAGTCTTTTTGATGCCCTAAAACGCATAAATACCGTACTAATTGATTTGGATCGAGACATTTGGACTTATGTATCCATGGACTACTTTAAGCAGAAACTAAAGGAGGGAGAAATAGGATCCTCCGCAATGCCGCACAAAGTAAATCCGATTGATTTTGAAAACTCAGAAGGGAACCTTGGTATTGCAAATGCCCTATATGCGCATCTTTCTGCCAAGCTTCCGATATCTCGGCTGCAAAGAGATTTAACAGATTCTACTGTGTTAAGAGCAATTGGTGTGCCACTCGCGCATTCTGTGATTGCATTTCAATCGAGCCTAAAGGGTCTAGATAAACTCGTATTGAATGAGGATGCAATAGCAAAAGAACTTGAAAATAACTGGGCCGTTGTCGCAGAGGCAATTCAGACCGTGCTCAGACGTGAGGGTTTTGAAAAACCATACGAGGCGCTTAAAGGTCTAACAAGAACACATGACAAAGTAACAAAAGCGTCTGTTCATGCCTTTATAGATACGCTTCAAATTAGTGCAAATCTTAAAGAAGAATTAAAGAAAATTGAGCCCTCAACCTATCTTGGTATACAATTGGTAGGTAAGTAAATATGACACATAAAGTTATTATTTTATTTATAATTTATAATATATTGTCTTTCAGTATATTATCTCAAAAAGAATATACCAATAATTTTGATTTAGAATGGGGCACACTAGAGAGGTCCCCAGGGTCACTTCTCGAAATATTACCACAAAAAAATAATGATTTTTACTCTCTGCGTTGGTCTGGTGGACGTGCATTTGGAACTTACAGAATTGTAGAGCATCAAAACCTTCAGCAGGTAAACCAAGGAAGAGTAAAACAAGTTGCGCAGTCGGGTATTGCGAATTTTGAAACCGCATATTATGTTGGAGATAGAATATATGTATTCTTATCCGATAAGGTAAACGGTGAGTTAGTCCTATATGCACAGCCGTACTCAAAAGAATTGATACCAGATGGTTCTTCCGTTATTGTGGCGAGATATAACAATGCTAAGATGAATGCAAAGCCAAATTTTGGTGTCATTTCCTCGAAAAATAAAGAATACATCGGTATCGTTTGGGAAATCCCCGGAAGAAAGACCATCAGTGATGCCTATGGTTACGTGATTCTCGATCAATATTTAAATACACTTCAACAAGGTTCATATAACATTCCGCTCAATGGGAATCTGACCACAATCAATGAACATCATATCTCGAATACGGGTGATTACTTTTTAAGCTTAACTGAACACAAGAGGCCCAACGACAGGATTTTCAGTAAAGATTACGATAATTTTAAGGCGCTACATGTATATAGAATAAAGGACGATGCCCTCACGGAATTCTCACTTAATATTGAAGACAAGCGCATTGATGACATAAAAATGTCCTCCAATGACAAAGGTATATTTTCATTATCAGGTATATATGGTAACTCAGAAATAAAACAAAATCGCAGAAAACATTTGGTTGAAGGGATATTTGTTATTCGCATTGATACGAATTTAGACTCAATTATTTTTCAAGGGTTTATTCCTTTCAGAAAAGAATTCATAAATATGGAGTTTAATGAAAAAAGCACCTTACGTTCTAGAAGAAAGAAAAACCGAGGGCAAGAACTCTACAACTACAAAATAAGAGATATGTACACCTTGAGCGATGGCTCACTTGTTGGCTCAATAGAGCAATATTATATATTTGAGAGAAGTAGCTATGACAGCAGAACAGGCCTTACCTCAACCATCTATTATTATTACTACGATGATATTATTGCTTTTAAAATAGGAAACAACAAAACATTTGACTGGCAGAAAAAAATCAATAAATCACAGATTTCTACTAATGATGGAGGGCCCTTTTCCTCCTACAGCTCCTTCACTGATGGACAAAAGCTATATTTCATATTCAATGACAACTTAAAAAACTACAACGAAGAAGGAAAGTTCGTTCGGACCAATGACCAGTGCTATCCTTTTAATCTGTCAAGAAGAAAAAATGTTGCTGCAATTTCTACTATCGATATCACCTCCGGTAACGCAAACAGAAATATGCTGTTCTCTCGGAAAGAATTAAAGTCTATTGTTGTCCCCAAAATGTTTAAGCTAGACTCATCGCAAAGCAGAATGCTACTCTATGCGCTCATTGGTGGAAAAGAGCGTTTCGGCATACTAAACATTAAGAAATAGCTTCAAGGGAACAAACAATTCAATGAACGAAGTCTTACATTGAAAAATAAGACTAATTAGCCACTTCACTCATAAATCTTATTCTCATTAATCTGAGCTCCTCCTCTGTATACAATCCATCAAACTCCTTATAAGCATCAATTATATCATCGCTTTCAGCCTCATTGAAATAATCAAAGACCTCATCTTGACTGTCTTCATCTAATACATCGTTAAGATAATAATTGATATTTACGCGTGTACCCGAAGATACAACAGTCTCTATTTCCAGTAACAAATCATCAAATGACTTCCCTTGTGATTGAGCAATGTCCTCCAAAGGTAGCTTTCTATCGATATTCTGAATCAGCTGAACTTTTAATTGCGATTTATTGACAAGCGTTTTCACCATTATATCTTGAGGCCTTTCAATATCATTTTTTTCAACGTATTCAGCGATATAAGCCACGAACGGTGCCCCATATCTCTGTGCCTTTCCATTTCCGACTCCCTGAATATTCGTCAGCTCTTCCATGGTCACTGGATATTGAAAACACATATCCTTAAGAGAGGGTTCCTGAAAGATGACAAAAGGAGGAATGCTTCTCTCTTTCGAAATTGATTTTCTTAAGTCTAAGAGAAGCTGATATAATGTTTCGTCAAAGGCAGCACCTTTTGCACTTCCAGAAACAATTGAATCAGTATCATCCGTATTTGAAAAATCGTGTTCTTTCAGTAAAATAAATGAAGTTGGTTTCTCAATAAAGGCATGCCCCTTATCAGTCAATCGAAGTACTCCGAAGGTTTCAATATCCTTGGTCAATAAACCTGCAACTGTTGCCTGCCGTAAAACGGCATTCCAAAAATGCTCATCACGTTCCTTACCGAGACCAAAACCTTCAAGCTGATCATGCTTATAAGCCTTAATATCAGGAGTTATTGACCCAGACAAGAATGCACAAATATGTTTAGCTTTTTGGGTTTCATCAAGTGATAAAACAGACCTTAGTAAGAGCTCCATGTAACCTTTGCCTTCCATTCGGTCACGCGGGTTTTTGCAGTTGTCACACTTTTCATTGCATCCTTGTTCATCGAAAGATTCTCCAAAATAATGCAAAATGAATTTTCTTCGACAAACAGATGTTTCAGAGTAAGAAACGATTTCGTTAAGTAATTGCCTTCCGATTTCTTGTTCCGTAACCGGCTTTCCTTGTAAAAACTTCTCCAATTTCTCAATGTCCTTGTAACTATAAAAGGCCAAGCACTCACCAACACCTCCATCTCTTCCGGCCCGCCCTGTCTCTTGATAGTAGCTTTCCAAGGACTTCGAAATATCATGGTGAATGACAAAACGAACGTCCGGTTTATCAATTCCCATACCAAAAGCGATTGTAGCCACAATAACATCGGCCTCTTCCATCAAAAACATGTCTTGATGTTTAGCCCTGACATTGCCCTCCAAACCTGCATGATAAGGTAAAGCATTAATGCCATTGATTTGAAGTAGTTCTGCAATTTGTTCAACTTTTTTACGACTCAAGCAGTAAACAATGCCACTTTGACCTTCACGACTTTTGATATAACGAATAATCTGTTTTTCCACTTCGCGTTTAGGACGAATCTCATAATATAAATTATCGCGATTAAAAGAAGATTTATATACGACTGCATCCAACATATTTAAGTTTTTCTGAATGTCATGCTGCACTTTAGGTGTAGCGGTTGCAGTCAATGCAATAATGGGGACCTTTGATATCTTCTCGAAGATTTCTCTTAATCTTCTATATTCAGGGCGGAAATCGTGTCCCCATTCAGAAATACAATGGGCCTCATCAATGGCAAAAAAGGAAATATTTACCGATGTCAAAAATTCAATATTATCCTTTTTGGTTAAGGACTCAGGAGCTACATATAACATTTTAGTTCTGCCCTCTCTTATATCATCTTTAACCTTTTGAATTTCAGTTTTGCCTAATGAAGAATTCATGAAATGAGCAATATGCTCGTTATTCGTTAAGTTTCGGATGGCATCCACCTGATTTTTCATCAAAGCAATTAATGGAGATACAATAACAGCGGTTCCAGGAAGCAAAAATGAAGGCAGCTGATAGCACAATGACTTACCCCCACCTGTAGGCATAATTACAAAGGTGTTTCGCTTTTCAAGAAGGTTCTCGATGATCTCTTCTTGACTTCCTTTAAATTTATCGAAACCAAAATAACTTCTTAGGGATTCCTTTAAGTTATAATTGCTCATTGTTTTCTCTTCATTTTGAAAACAGGCACATATTTCGCCTGTACGCATATTAAATATACGAAATTTTCTTACTTAAAGAGTTTGATTGAAATACAGACCCTTACATTGCTTGATTCAAAGCTACCACCTCTTGAACATTCGGTAAATGTTGCTTGAGTAAAGTCTCAATGCCACCTTTGAGTGTTGCGGTTGAAGATGGACATCCTGCGCAGGAACCTTTCATTTTCACAATAACCTTTCCCTCATCATAACCAACATAATCAATGGCACCACCATCGTTTTCCACTGCAGGCCTTACATATTGATCGAGAAGTGCAATGATTTTATCATCGTATTCGCTCTCCTCAATCTTAGGTACTTCCACAGAAGGTTCTTCTTCTTCCATGACGGGGTCTTGGCTTTTCAGCAAAATTTCCTTGCATTCAGCGATCCACTCCCGAACAAAATCTCGGAGCTGCATCGTAATAAAATCCCAAGAGACATTATCTGTTTTCGTAACGGTCACGAAATTGGCGGCCAAAAATACTCCGTCTACAAATGGAAATTTAAATAGCTCCTCGGCTAATGGAGAATATCCTATCGTTTGTGATTGACTCGTGAAATTGGCAGACTCACCTGAAGGAAGGATATATTTATTGGCAACAAACTTCATGGTTGAAGGGTTTGGAGTAATCTCAGAATAAACGGTAACAGGAATTCTCATTGAGCATGTATTTTACTCAAAGGTAAGCACAACAGATTGAATAAATCAAAAATTAGACAAATCAATGTGACCGATGCGAAGGCTTTAAAAGGTCTAAAACGGTCTTAACTGGCGTAAATGTTTCAGAAGGAATTTCGATAAAAATCGTATTCCAATAGCACATAGAACCATTCCATAATCCCGGTCTTTCAATAAAGGTAACCTCCTTACCTTCGTGATTTTTTCTCACGACAAAGTATTGATCTTCATTTGAAAAACTAGTAAGGTCAATCTTTTCCCCATTCAAGTCAAAGGTATCCATCGCCATCATTACAGGATTAAAATGTGTGCTTGAATTAAAAATACGTTGCTGTGCCGAGCCGGTAACCTGAACTCCTTCGACAATTTGCTTACTTTGTTCTCCTTCAATCTCAACATGAAATGGCCCACCACCGGACTTCCCCTCATTTAATACCATACCACAGATCCGAATGGGTTTATTGATCAACTGCTTTAAATAAGCTGAATCTTTAGCGGCCTCTATTTCCTCATCAGAAAACAATTTAAATTCATCACAAACTGATTTTAACCGCTTATAATCAAAGTTTTCATGAATTTCTCTCAGCTTATTTTTAACCGAATAAAGTATTCCGCATAAAATACGCCAAACCTTTATACCTGGCTCTGCCATACTCCCGTGCTGTACGTTGTCTATATTCTTAATTAGAATATATTGTTCAGTTAGTGCATTTAAGTTTGACAATAAGGCTCCATGACCTGAAGGTCTTCTTAAATAGGTATTGTCATGAGCTAAAATCGGGTCGTGGTTAGCATCAAAAACAAAAGCATCTGTATCTGAGTCTTGAAACGAAAAACCTACGGTAAAGGCATCGTCGTATTTTGATTTAAAATTTAAAAGTGCATCTTTAAACGCATCTTCGTGGATTTTTTGAATTGTAAAATGAAAATTAATCTGCTTTTCTGACAATGCTATCCCCTGTCGCAGGTGCTCGTGAAAAGCAGAATTCTGTCCCTCCTCATATGAATGAAAGGGCACCAATCCTTTTGGCATGGTACCGAGACCTATTCCATTATTATCATCTTTCAAAATAAAATCAATGAGCTCCTTTTGAGAAGTAAAGGAGGCTATTTTTTCTTTTTGGGATGAGCTTAAGGCTTTATAAAAGGAGAAATCCTCCAATTGAGCAACAAACGTTTTTGTATTTTCAGCTAATTCCGGTTTTCCCAATGCCAACTCAACTTGTAGAAAATCAAACATTCGTGAACCTGCCCCTGAAGCAGGAATAAAAAAGGACAATGGACCTGAAATTTCGTGAAATCTCTCCTCATAATAGTCCTCTTCATTTTGCTCTAATTTTAAAATGCCATTTTCAACTTTACAAGGAGCTATTATTTTTATTTTTGGACTTCCGTATTTTACTTTATCCCTCTGCGCATTAAGGGCATGATCGGTATGGTTGAATGGCATAAATTTGGACTTATGAATATCTTCGTCGAATATATTAAATATAGATGGAATGCAAGAACCCTACATGGGATTCATTCTCCATTTATTTTCGATTTTATGGAGAAAGCCTCTAAGCTAAGACCAAATGTGAGAGATGAAATGGTGATAAAAAATTTCGTATTCAAGCAAAGAAGAAATCGCAAAAAGCTCGAAATAAAAGACTACGGTGCGAAATCAAAGAAACTAGACCAGTATAGGTCAATCGATCAGATATTTAAAACAAGTTCTTCCTTTGGAAAAAACGGTATCCTGTTGTTCAGAATATGTATGCATTTCAAACCTCAAAATATTTTAGAGCTTGGAACCTCTATTGGTATGGGATCATTATATATGCACCTCGGAAATCCAAAAAGTAGGTTAATCAGTATTGAGGGGTGCCCTGAGACCCATTCAATCGCGAAGGAAAATCTGAAAACCTATCCTATTGAGCTGATCAATAATACCTTTAAAAATGCGATTCAGACCTTTTCAGAAGAAAAATTTGATCTCGTTTTCATAGATGGACACCACAATGGTAAGGCACTACTAGAATATATGGATGCGTTGATGGAATATACACATGACAATACCATCTTTGTTCTTGATGATATTCGATGGAGTCATTCAATGCTCGACAGCTGGAATAAATTGAGCGGAGCACAAACTTACCATCTGAGCTTGGATTTTTTTAGAATGGGCGTTTTGGTTAGGAGACCTCAACAGGTGAAAGAAAACTTTATTTTAAGATTTAAAAAGTAACGAAAAGACCTTCGAGTAAATCGGGGCTCTCTTGAACCGTCGGAATCAAGAACTTATTGGTAACAGTAGCATTATCTTTTGCGGCTTTAAAATCAGCTCTTGATGCTTCAAACTCAAGTGCTATAATACCCTCCTCGATTGTGCCACCTACAATAGACTCCTCGGAAATGATAACATCAATCAAATCATCTGTTTCCTGAGGATCAAGCGGAACTTCAAATTCAGAAATTTCAATCAACTCAGCTGAAAGCCCAAGATTTTCATTTGTATTGTTTTCAGAAGATTTTTCATCAAGCATTGAATTTTCGTCAATTTCCAAATCTATGCGATCTTCTTCATCTTCAATCAATAATTTATTTTCATTTTTTGCAAGCTTAACGGTTTTAGTATTATTAAAATCAATCAGCTCGAGTACCAAATAAGAACCGAAGAACAAAACAAGAAGCATCGCTAGCTGAATACCTGGACGATTCATAATGGGTTTTAATGGTGGGAATAGAAAGTTGATCCAAGCACCTCCCCTCCCTGAGGCGTAGACCTCTGCGAATTCCGCATCGAGACGTTTCTTTACTTTACGGGAGTCAAAAAGATCCGGCTCAGAATCTAAAGCGCTCATCTCTTTCATTAGCTCCTGGGCCTTTTCAAATTCAGATTGATTTGTACAAAGCTCTTTAAGCATCTCTTTTTCATCTGCGCTAAGCGCATCATAATGTTCTTTTGCTAATAGCTCAATATATTTCTCCTGCATATCCTATTGGTAAATTGGGTTAAATTCTTTTAAAGCACTTGCTAACGCCTTTGTTGCATAAAACAACCTAGACTTCACCGTTCCTTCATTAATTTGCAACACATCAGCGATTTCTTTCATTGAAAAACCGTCAAAATGCCTCAAGACGAATACACTTTTATGCTTTTCGTCCATTTCTTCTAGCTGTGCTTGAAGCCGATCACTAAACCGTTTTTCATGAACTGTTTTTAAGGTGTCTTCATGAGACTTTAAAAATTCTACAGGCGCAAGATCCGATTTGACATTCTTTCTTACCGCCATTCGTTTATACTCATTCTTACACATGTTGGAGGCAACGGAATATACCCATGTTCGGAAAGAACGACCCGTATCAAAATATTCAGGTTTGCGGATGATTTTTGCGAATAGATCATGCACCATATCCTCACACTTCTCATTATCTCGGGCCAATAGCTTCATGAAATAACCGAACAAGGGTTGCGCATAACGTGCATACACCTCATCGAAAGCACGCTTGTCACCTTTACCGAGAAGAACCATGAGTTCCTCATCTAATAATTTTGAATATTTCGGTTTAAAAATTCTCATCTAATGCTCGTCAGATATTACCTTTTTGTTTCTATTAGGTTCCAGTTTATTTGGTGCCGAAATGTACGGAGCTCCAAGCTTCTTTGCCTCATAGCGGTCTAAAAGCTTTTGAGAAGGAGCATAATTTTTCGCATAATTCTTGGCCTGCGTACTTTTATGTATTGTTAGATTTCTCTTATTTAATTCTGATGTCCAAAGTTTTTCCAGATCAGATAGACATAGCTCCTTTTGAGCACCAGTAATAAGCACCAGTCCATAAGGAACGGCATAGGACGAAATACGCTTTAAATAGTCAATAGGTAGGGTAAGGGAAATGGCAATCTTTTTTTCTGAATTAAGGGTGCAGAACTTTTTAAAGTAATCAGTATCAATTTGATTTAAAGAAGGAAATAATACTCCCTTTTGCCGCAAAATATCCCTGTATTCCGAACTTCGTAGTAAATCCAAAGAAACCAACAGCAGTTTTTCATCCGAAGCGCTTCCATTTAGCTGATGGTAAAGCACACCATAAGAATCCTTTATACCATGTGTTATAAGAATATCATTGCCTTTACTTGAAGCCAAAATATCCTCCGTGTAATCTAAAGTTTCAACATCTAGCGTTTGATTACTTTTTAATTTATTTAAATAGTGCTTGGTTGACACCGTATCGCCTTTAACACATTCATTGGCTGTTTTTTGTAGCAAAACTCGTTGATCATTTGGTCTAATAGCTTCGGCCCTATTGAGGTACGCCTCCTTGGCTGGATTGTAATTTCCCAGCATGTAGTTATACAGATTATATTCAAAGCTTGCCGCCTCATCCGTTTCAATTTTTTCTAACTCAAGCTCCATTCGTTTCTGACTTTGAGATGAGATCATTCTTGAATTTGTCTGTCTTCTGGATTGTTTATATTCCATATCTATGAACTGTGAAGATTGAATAGATTGAGAAGTGTAGCCCCTCTGCTTTGGAAACGCATCAGACACTTTTCCATTTCTATTACCTTCTGATGGTGGAACCATGTTTATCGTCTTGAATTGTTGTACCGAGTCAAGTGATTCATTTTTCTTTACGTCAACCTCGTTGAGCGTATTGTTAGAATTTATGAGTTCATTGTTCTCATTTACATTTTCAGGTATTTGTGCCCGTAAAGCGCTTGATAAGATTACGGCAAAAACAGATAAAAATATCTTCATAATAGGGTATTAATATACTTGGGTACAACTATTGCACCAAAAGGTTCATGCATTAAACAATATCATCATTCATTTCACATCAAATTATAGAAACAAACCCAATATTTCAGCAGAAATATCGTTCTTTGTCTATGCGATTTCTCACATTTGTTATCTCGTGCATGGCGCTAGTCCTGCTCGTCATTGCCAGTCCAGGCTGCAGGAAAGATAGCTTTACCACTACCGGTAATCTACAATTCTCTTTAGACACCCTCGTATTTGATACCGTATTTACTACAATTGGTTCGACTACAGAACAATTCAAAATATACAATACGAACAATAAAAATATTTTAATTGAAGAGGTTCAGCTCATGGGTGGTGAAGACTCTCCTTTTCGTTTAAATTTCGACGGAATAAGCGGCATCACACATGAAGATGTAAGTATTGTTGGAAATGATAGTCTTTATATGTTCGTAGAGGTCACACTCGATATAAATAATCAAGTATCACCTATGGTAATAGAGGATTCTATTCGTTTTAGAACAAATGGACTTGATCAATATGTAAATCTTGCAGTATGGGGACAGGATGCGTACTTTCATTATCAGGACCAAGCACAAGGCATTTGGCCCTCTGACAAACCACATGTTATTTACGGTTATAGCTTGGTCGATTCAGCGCAAACGCTCGTCATCGAGGCAGGTACTCAGGTGCACCTACACAAGAGCTCGTTATTGTATATCTACAAAGGATCATTGCAGGTGAATGGTTTTCTAGACAACGAAGTTGTTTTTCAAGGAGACCGTTTAGAAACCCTATATGACAATGTTCCAGGCCAATACTACGGAATTTACTTTAACCAAGCAGAGCCATCAATCATTGACTATGCAATTATAAAAAATGGCACCTCAGGTTTACATGTTTATAGTGAGCAACCCACAGGAGATTACGCAGTTACCGTCAAAAACAGCAAAATATTCAATCATTCAAGTTACGGCATCTTTCTTTTTGATGGGGCATCCATGAAAGGAGAAAACCTATTGGTCTCGAAGAATGGATACCACTCTCTTCTTATTCTAAAAGGTGGAAGATTTAATTTCAACCATTGCAATATTATGGGCTACGGCTCGGCGCAATCTCCAGCAATTGGAATTAGAAATTACTATGATGACCCGACAATAGTCTCAGATATTACGGAGGGGGTATTATATAATAGTGTGGTTTCAGGAAATTTAGAAACGGAAATTATTTTGGATACTATTCAAAACCCCAGTGTTCAGCTAAATTTTGACATTCAACATTGTTTTATTCAAGCCGAGGAGCAATACCAGGACTCATTTTATGAAAATTGTATTTGGCGTGTTGCATTAGATAACGCTTTACTTCCTGGTTTTAATAATATTTCCGAATTTGATTACGGCTTTTCAAGCGCATCTGTTCTTCAAGGGGCAGGTTTTGGCACCTCTGTTTTCACCGATATCTTAGGGAATTTCAGAAATAATCCTCCAGATATAGGAGCAATTGAACAGAATTAAAACAAAGCAAATAACCTAATTTTATTGGTTACGAAAAAAGCGCCCGAAGGCGCTTTCATATTTCTTTTCTAAAATAAACTACGTTTAGCTTACCGCGTTCGAATTCATATTATCTAAAACCGCCATTACACTTTTGACGGCATCAACAGATTCGCTGAGCAATGCCTTTTCGTGATCATTCAAGTCGAGCTCGATGATCTTTTCAATTCCATTTTTACCAAGAATAACTGGAACACCCAAATAGATATCGCTTAGACCATACTCACCTTGTAACCAAGTACAAACCGGGAAAATTCTTCTTTGGTCGCGGACAATTGCTTCAACCATCTGTGCCGCAGATGCACCAGGAGCATACCACGCAGAAGTTCCAAGAAGTTTTACAATTTCGCCACCACCGAATTTTGTTCTTTCAATAATTTCATTCAGCTTTTCTTCTTCAATCAATTCGGTTACTGGAATACCCCCTACGGTCGTGTATCTTGGGAGTGGTACCATAGTGTCCCCATGACCTCCCATGAGAACGGCCTGAATATCCTTTGGAGAAACATTCAACTCAGTTGCAAGGAAAGCTCGGTATCTCGCAGTGTCAAGAACACCCGCCATACCAAATACCCTACTAGATGGAAAGTTAGCACTCAAATATGCACAATAAGTCATTACATCTAAAGGGTTAGATACGACAATAATTTTAGCATTTGGTGAGTACTTTACAATGTTTTCTGTCACTGACTTTACAATCCCAGCGTTTGTAGCAATTAAATCATCTCGGGACATACCAGGTTTTCTTGGTAATCCGGAAGTAATTACTACAACTTCAGAGTCTTTTGTCATTTCATAGTTGTTTGTAGATCCAATTGTTCTCGAATCATACAAATTCACGGGAGAAGTCTCCCAAATATCTAGTGCTTTACCTTCAGCAAAACCCTCTTTTATGTCAAGTAGAACAATTTCATTTGCAATTTCTCTTTGGGCCAGAACATCTGCACAAGTTGCACCGACATTCCCCGCTCCTACTACCGTTACTTTCATTTGTAATTATTTATTGATTAAATATCGACACGAAAATAATACATTTAATATAAAATCGTTTTATTTAACGTTGATTTATTTACAGTGGAAGGCAACGCCGAGGCTGTTGATACGTTTAAATTTTGTTGAGACTTGGAGAATATAGAGAAATTAAAGGAAATTGTTGAGGGTTGTTTGCAAAACAATCGCAGATCGCAGGAGGCCTTGTTTCAAATGTTCTATGGTAAAATGTTAGCGGTTTGTATGCGCTACATATCAGACCATGATTCAGCACAAGAGGTGTTGCAAGAAGGTTTCATCAAGGTCTTTGATAAATTGGAAGTTTTTGATTTTAAAGGTTCTTTTGAAGGATGGGTTAGGCGTATTGTTGTAAATACTGCCATTGATTCCATTAGAAAGGCTAAAAGAGCCCCAATATTAAAAGACAATGACAACGATTTTAAAATGGATGCTTCAAATGAAATTGAAGAAAACGAAAAAATCGAAATGATTGAGCTGCGTGCAGAAAAAGCAGTCGAAGCAATTCAAAAATTATCGCCTGGCTACAGGACGGTATTTAATCTGTTTGTCATTGAGGACTATTCCCATAAAGAAATAGCTGAAATGCTCGGGATTAGTGAAGGCACTTCCAAATCAAATTTATCAAAGGCTAAAAAGAATTTAAAGCAAATATTAACTGAAGAATTCAGTAACATAAGAGAGTAAGATGCGAAATATTGAAGATCTTTTTAAAGAAGCATTAAAGAACCAAGAGCTACCATACAATAAGGACGCCTGGTCTAAAATGAACAAAAAACTGGATGCAAGAAATCCAAAATCCTCAAATGGATATAAGTGGATTTTAGGTGCAGCAGGCGCCGCGGTTATTATAGCCTCATACTTATTCTTGGATTCAGATAATGAACCGAGCCAAGTTCAGGCCGAAATAACCCAACAAGAAAACAAATTAGTAGGTACGGGTGAAGAAACTGAAAAAGAATCGGTGACAGAGATATCGAATAAAACAGAAATAGAAGTTGAAACACAAGAATCTGTCGTAGTTCAATCACCTGAAAATTCCATTACCTGTTGTGATGATATTCATCAAAAACCTTTAGATGAGGCAATGATTAAAAATACCGAACCAGATACAGAACTTCAACAACCAGTCTACAGAGAGGTCGAAATCATTACAACGAAGTCAGACGAGAGGATAGCTCCGCTCCATCTTACAACACCTAAAGACCATTGTCTAAATCAAGATTTTACCTATAAAAACTCAAATGATGAATCGATTTTCATCTTGTCGCCACAAGAAAATCTTGAAGAAATCGCCTCAAAACAAACCCTAAATCTGAAATTGGATGAAAAAGGAATATATCACATAGGCACACTAAACCAGAATCAAGAATTCAAAGCAGCCTTATCCTTTAATGTGCATGAGCCTCAAAACATTCAGCTTTCAGCAGACGATTATCTAAATTTTGAAAATGGACTTCCCGAGCTAGACGTGCAAGCGTTTTCTGAAAACCAAATAAGTTGGTACATCAATAATGTCCAAACTTCAAAAACAGGCTCAAAGGAAAACTTCTTATTATTCGATAAAGGCAGTTACTCAATAAAAGCCTCCACGAGAGATGCAAATGGATGTGAAAGTTCTGATGAGGTTTCTTTCTTTGTTGAAAAAAACTACAACCTGCTTGCCGTCAATGCCTTTACTCCAAATAGCTTTGATGATAGAAATACGACGTTTATGCCATTTGCGCTTAAGAACAGAAACACTCCTTTCAAGATGATTATTATTGATCCTTCCAATGGTGCTGTAATTTTTGAAACCTCAAATGCGAACCAAGCTTGGAAAGGCATCAACAAAAATACAGGTGAACTTGTGAAGCAAAATACTTCCTTCGTTTGGAAGGTGATTCTTCAGAACCCGGAACAAGGAGAAAGCCCAGAATACATGGGAACCGTAGTTCGTCTCTAATTTAGGCTTAGATTCTAACAAATCGGTCAAGTTTTTAATTATTTTTGTTAGAAATAGATTCCTATTGAAATTCTTGAATTCCAATATTAAACCAAAAAAATTCGGTTACTTCCCGCGGTATTATGATGCCCGTAAAGAAAAAACGGATTTAAAAAAGAAGTATTACTCGGGGGAAAAGCTAAGTGAAGACGAACGAGTAATGCTGATGCGCGAGAAAATGGAGGAGCAAAAGCAAGAAAACCGCGTCTCGAAAAACAGCGTCTATTCCCAAAACACAAGAATGCTGGTGCTTATATCGGTTATCATTGTGCTGGGTTATTTCCTTTTGAATGGGCTGGATGAGATTGATCAGGTTATTTTCAAACTCATGCGGTAATGGATATTATTAACTTATTATCAGAGCAGATATCCAATCAAATCGCTGCAGGCGAGGTGATTCAACGTCCCGGGTCAGTCGTAAAAGAGCTTTTGGAAAACGCCATTGACGCTGGTGCAAAATCAATCAAAGTGCATATAAAAGATGCAGGCAGAACAAGTATTTTGGTTCAAGACAATGGAAATGGTATGTCACCAAAAGATGCTGCACTATGCTTCACACGACACGCAACAAGTAAGCTTAAGAATGTGGATGACCTATTTCAATTGCAAACCAAAGGATTTCGCGGGGAAGCACTCGCATCCATAGCGTCTATTGCGCATGTCACGCTTAAAACAAAGCACAAATATCAAGAAGACACTGGAACACTTATTGAAATGAATGGTGGAACACCAATACGAAATGAGGAGTGTATTTGCGAGCAAGGAACAAGTATTGAGGTAAAAAACATTTTTTTCAATGTTCCAGCAAGAAGAACATTTCTAAAATCAGATAACGCCGAATTTACGCACATCAGGAATGAATTTGAGCGCATATGCCTGGCACACGCCGAAATAAGTTTTACACTCACAAACAATGGCAACGAAGTGTATAATTTAAAGGCTGGAAATCTAAGAAAAAGAATCACTGATGTATTGGGGAAAAAGAGCAATGAAAACCTTGTTCCTATTGAAGAAAAAACAGATATCGTTGAAATTAGTGGATTTGTGGGCAAACCGGAGAGCGCAAAGAAATCTAGAGGAATGCAATACTTTTTCGTCAACAATCGATTTTTTAAACATTCATATTTCCATCATGCAGTGTCAAAGGCATTCGAGCAACTAATTCCGGAAAAGTCACACCCCTCCTACTTCATTTTTTTTACAATTGATACCGCAAAAATTGATGTAAATATTCACCCTACAAAAACCGAAATCAACTTTGAAGAAGGGAAGTTTATTTACACTATTCTATTGTCAAGTATCAAGCAAGCACTGGGTAAATATAATATTGCACCAAGCCTTGACTTCGATGTAGAAACAAGCTTTGATGTGCCAATTTCTCATAAAAACGAGCTACCTATTGAGCCAGAAATAAAAGTCGACCCAAGCTACAATCCCTTTTCCAAATTCGAAACCAAAAAAGCAATGGGAACTGGAACAAATAAAGCACTCAATAAGCAAGGGTTTGGTCAAAAAAGTGATAGCAAAGAATGGGAAAACTTTTATGCCATTCGAGAGGAAAGTAATGAAGGACAGACGAAACTTATCGAAGTCGAAGATGACTACACTAAAAATAAATACCTTGTAAAAAACAGATACCTATTAAGCAACGTAAAATCCGGAATTCTAATCATAGACACACATCGAGCACAGCAAAGAATACTTTACAATGAAATGATGTCAACCTTTGTCACAAAACCTTTGAGCGCACAAAAACTTATGTTTCCAATGGAATTAGATTTAAATCAAGATGAAATTGATGCATGGATAGAATCTAAATCTTTACTCTCTCAGCTCGGATTTCATTTCACAAACGAGTCCGGAGGCATTAAAATAGAAAGTCTTCCCTCTTGTATATCTGACAAAGACAGTAATATTTGTACTGATAACATTACAAAATCTTTGTCAGGGCCCGAAAAACCGGACCGAGGAGAGCTTGCGCATACGCTTGTATCTAAGCTTGTTTATGTGGTCTCTCAAAACTTTCAAGTCAAATCGGATTTTGAAATAGAATCATTTGTGAACCAGCTATTTTCATGCGAAGACCATTCATTTTGTCCTTTTGGAAAGCCCGTCATGCAAACACTAACGATAGAAGAACTAACTACTAAATTCTGATATGCTCAATAATTTACCACAGGTTACAAAAAACTTGCTCATTCTAAACATCATATTTTTTGTTGCCAAACTTTTTTTGACCTCACAAGGTATTGATCTTGCAGGAAAACTTGGTGCTCATTACGTCAATTCACCGTACTTCGAGCCTTTTCAAGTCGTGACTCATTTTTTCATGCATGCGAACTTCATTCATATATTTTTCAATATGTGGATTTTTGTGATGCTCGGTGGATATTTAGAACGTGTATGGGGACCAAAGCGCTTCTTTATTTTTTATATCATTTCTGCATTTGGTGCGTTTGCACTTTTTAATGTTATTGGAGTTTATGAAATAGAAACCTTGAAGGCGCAGATTATTGAGCAAGGAAATTCCATTAGAGAGATCAATCGACTCACTGCTTTCACCTCAAATGATACAATTAACGAGTATTTGATCATGATAAATACACCCATGGTAGGCGCATCAGGAGCCATATTTGGCGTTATGTCTGCTTTTGCAATTCTTTTCCCGAACACCGAATTTAGACTTTATTTTGCCATACCGATAAAAGCGAAATGGTTTGTTGGTGCTTATTTCCTTTTTGAGGTATATCTTTCCTACCTCAATGATTCCGGTGACTCAACCGCACATCTTGCCCATGTTGGCGGTGCTATAGTCGGAGCCATTATAGTACTTATATGGAGAAAAAAAGATCGAACTAATTTTTGGTAGAATGATGCAGAATAAAAATTTATTCGAAGAGCTAAAGCACCAGCTTAGAAATGGAACGATGACAAATCGACTTGTCATTATAAACATTTGCACGTTTCTATGCATACATTTATTCCTTGCCGTTGGAAAAATCACAGGGAGTTATGGCGTTGAAATATTTGTCCGAAATATATTTACGCTAGATGCCACCCTCTTTGGTAGCCTACTCAAACCATGGGGTTTCCTAACAAGTATTTTCTCCCATTTTGGGTTAATGCATATCCTCTACAATTTAATCTTTTTATACTTCTCAGGTAACTTATTCGAGCGATATTTCAGCGGGCGAAAACTCTTAACGATTTATCTATTTGGCGGTCTAATTGGTGGATTATCGGAAGTAATTTCTAGTACAATTTTCTTCCCAGAGGAGTTTCATATTGTTGTAGGCGCCTCAGGTTCAATAATGGCAATATTTGCTGCACTCGCGTTTTACAGCCCGAATACAAAAATTTATTTATTTGGTTTGTTACCCGTTAGACTTTTTGTCTTAGCATTGTTTTTTTTCGCTAAAGATCTAATCGGTATTGGCTCAGCAGATGGAACTGCGCATTTTGCGCACCTCGGTGGTGCACTATTTGGTTTATTGGCCATGCAAAACCTAAATACTCAGAAAAATATTTTAGAAAAACTTGAAAATTTTGTCTCAGTGATGCATACTCGAATACAAAAAATTACTCGAAAAAAAGTTAAGGAAGAAAAAAGAAAAACTTTTGAAGACATTAATCATGAAAAGAAGATAAAACACGACGAAACAGATCGAATACTAGATAAGATATCCAAATCAGGCTACGACGCTCTATCTAAGGAGGAGAAAGACTTTCTATTCAATCAAAGCAAAAATGCCTAAAAAAAGGAGTGGGTCGCTCTTCCTGCTATTAGTAAAATTGAGCCATATAATCATTGGGGGAGCTTTTTTGATGTCACTTTGTACACCTTACATCAATCCTACTCACCTGCCCTGGCTTCCATTTCTTGGCTTAGGATTCCCAGTCCTGCTGTTTCTGAATATCGTTTTTGGTCTCTTTTGGCTCGTCAAACGAAGTGCGTGGTTCTGGGCTGCACTGTTGACGGTAGTGATTAGCATTCCTTTTCAGATGAAAATATTTTCACTGAATATTATGACAACAGATACTCCACAACACAATAAAAGTCAGTTTAAATTGATGAGCTACAATGTTAGACTTTTTGATGTATATAATCCAAAGGCAAGAGAAGCACTGAATACGAGAAATTCAATCTTCAGCTACCTTCGAAAAGAAAACGCAGACATTCTTTGTCTTCAAGAGTATTATCAGCAAGAAAAACCAACCTTTTTTGAAATCTCAGATTCCATCATGCAGATTATGCAAGGGCCATGGTTCCATAAGAAAGGAATAAAGCTAAATAAATCAAGGCAAACATTTGGACTCGCTATCTTCTCCAAGCTACCGATTATACATAAGGGCAGCGTTCAGCATAAAGGGCGAAACGAAAACAATAAAAACTATTGTATATATGCAGATATAGTAAAAAAGCAGGATACCATTCGCATTTATAATGTTCACCTTCAATCCATAAAGCTCAAAACAGATTACCAAACAAAACATATGACTGAAGGAAACAAAGAAGAAACAACAGCAGGAATAAAACGTGCCTACGCGAAATTAAAAAAAGCTTTTACAATTCGTGCCGCACAAAGTTCGGCTGTAAGTGATCATATGATGAACTCACCCTATCCGGTAATAGTTTGTGGAGACTTCAACGACACACCTATGTCATATACCTATCATCGCTTCGAAAAAAAGCTTACCGATGCTTTTAGAAATACATCCAATGGGTTTGGTGCCACATACGTTGGACTGCTTCCTGCCGGACGAATAGATTATATTTTTCATTCTAACGAATTAAATTCTAGTAATTTTAATATTCAAAAGAACCCGCTCAGTGACCACCGTGCTATATCCTGTGTAATTTATTAATATGTTTTTCGAAATAAATCCATTCAATATCGACCAAAGATTAATCTCTGAGGCTGTAAAGGCCCTAAGAAACGGAGGTCTCGTTATATTTCCCACTGATTCTGTTTATGCAATAGGATGTGACCTAAATCACAAAAAGGCGCTGCACCAGCTGGCCAAATTCAAAAAAGAAAAGCTCAGCAAGGTTCATTTTTCTATTTTGTGTAAAGACGTTACAGAGCTTGCGTCGCATACGAAGCACCTCAATAAACCGACCTTTAAGATGCTCAAGCAATGCTTACCGGGACCCTATACATTTATATTGTCGGCGAATACGAGAATTCCTAAGCTATTTGATTCCAAAAAAAAGGAGGTTGGTGTTCGCATAACAGACAATCCTATCACACAAGCTTTGGTTGAAGCACTGGGAAATCCAATAGCCTCAGCATCATTACATGATGAAAATGAGCCCTTGTTAGAATATTACACGGATCCTTACCAAATTTTTGAGACCTATGAAAACGAGGTTAATGTCATCATTGATGGCGGTCTTGGGAAAATTGAACCCTCCACAGTTATAGATTGCTTCACAAATGAAGAAGCAGTAGTATTGCGCTATGGCGCCGGAAAAATAGAGCTATGATTTTAATTGGTGATTGCGGGAGCTCGAAAACTCCAGAAATAAGAAAGATGCTCGATGAATTCGTAGATTGCGAGGTTGTTCCGTTTTTAGATATAGATATTAAAAAAACAAAAGGATATGACGGAATTATACTTTCCGGTGCACCTATTCTTTTAACAGAAGAAAAAACAGATCAATATATACAAGCTAGCACGTGGATTAAAGAAATAAAAATCCCAATTCTCGGTATTTGCTTTGGGCATCAAATGATTGCATTACAGTATGGCGGATTTGTCAAAAAAATGAAAGAGGACAGAGATTTTCAGGACATTGAAATCTTTGAAGAATCTCCATTATTTTCTCGTTTACCTCGAATCATACAAATGCAGGAAGACCACTGCGAATTTGCCTCGGTACCTCAAAATTTTAAGCTATTGGCTTCATCAGACAACTGCTTCAATGAAGCCATGCAGCATAATGAGTTGCAAATCTATGGTGTTCAATTTCACCCAGAAGTGTCAGGTTTACAGGGAAGCTTAATCTTTGAAAATTTTTATAAAATTTGTATGCAAACTAGGGACTAGATAGCTCGGATAGCTCAATTAGGCGCTCAATATTCAGAATGGTGATTTTTCTACCTTGGATATCAACTACACCATCTTTTTTAAACTCGCGCAGCAAGCGAATGACCGTTTCTGTTGCGGTACCAACAAAATTGGCTAAATCATCTCTTAACAAATTGATTGGTGCTCCCTTGTAAATATCATCCAATAATATCAATGCCAACGCCGTGCGCTGGCGTACAGTTTTTTGAGCCATTGTTGTAAGCAAATCTGCTCTATCTTGAAGCTCTTTTGAAAGCACGCGGATTACGGTGTTACGTAATTTCTGGTTGTTGTTAATTTCTTTTAAGAAATCAGACTTTTGAATATAGCCAATACATGCATCCTCGAGCAACTTAGCATCAACGTTATAGGTTTTATCGCTCAGCATGGCCCGAAACCCGACAAGGTTACCAGCTTTGGCGATTTCAATGATTTGCTCCTTGCCCTCCATTCCGTATTTAACGATTTTAATCAGACCACTGTGAAGAAAGAAAACACCTCTAGGTATGCCACCCTCTGAAAATAAGACATCACCTTTATTGTAAGCCGTATAATTTATGTCCGCATTTGTACCGATTGGATGCAGCTCGTGGGCACCAGATAGAATTTCTTCAATATGCTCAAGACAATACGGACAGGTTTCCATGGTAGCAATAATTTAGGACAAAAAAAAAGGCGACTAGGTCGCCTTTTTAAATCGTCTCGTATTTTTAAAGCTTCATAATCTTTTTAACATGCTTCTGATGTTCTGTCACAAGCTGTACAATGAAAGTACCACGATTCAGGACGCTAACATCGATATTCAGATTTTGAACTCCTGAAACAACATTCGGGAATTCGTACGTTTTCAATTTTGCTCCGGACAAGCTGTAAACATTGACAGCTACATCTCCTGTATGCACCATATCGAAAGATATAGAAAATTCATTCTGAACAGGATTCGGATAAATTGTCATATCTATCTCAGGTTCGTTAACCGATTGCTCGTCAATACCAACACTTAGGTAATCGCCGGACGCCCAAATACCTCGCCCATGCGTACCTAAATAAATTTCTCCCGGACGACCGTTTCCTTCCTCTGCTGTTCTCCAAGATTGCAATAC
>CAJXCU010000038.1 GCA_913051935.1 uncultured Flavobacteriales bacterium | reverse complement strand
GCCATGTATTGGAATCATCACCATCATTTCCACAACGTCTTTTATAGGTGCTATATTCATCACCTGTTCCGGCTACAATAATACAACCACCATCTGAAGTTCCCTTTATCCCCCATACCTCATCATGAATGAATTTCGGATCAAAGCCTCGAGGGTTTCCTATTTTGGACTCCCAAAGTTGGTTGCCATCAGGATCAATTTTCATAGTATAAGCATCCCAATTTTCAGTTCCAGATAAGGTATGACCTGAGAGTAATATCTGACCATCAGTAGACAAGTCCAATGCAAAACAATGGTCTGAGTTGGCCCCTCCAAAGTTTTTATTCCAAATCACATTACCAGAAGCATCAATTTTTAAAAGAGCATAATCATTTGCTCCCTCTGTAAGCCCTGCAATAATAAAATCAGACCCTGAATTTTTAATGCGATAGGCATGGGCAATATTATTTTCAAGATTGATCCCGTTTATTTTGTTCCCCTCCGCGTTAAGAAAGGTAAGATAACCTTGACCTTCCGTAAAAAAGGTATTCAAATTATCTTCGGCTTGAACATATCCAACTGCAATGATACCTTCTGGAGTAACGCTGATGTGTTCGAAAGCATCACTTCCGCCATTGTCGTGTGTTTTCTCGAAAACAATACTTCCATCTGATTTATTTAGCTTTATGATGGCACTATTTTCATTTAAAGAACCGCAAATAAAATACCCATCCTCACCTTCAAATGCCGAGTTACCGAGATTGTGTCCTGTTCCGCCTGAGAATTCCTTTGACCATTGGAAAACACCACTTTGATCGGTCTTGACCACCAATATTTTTGCGGAATTAGGTATAAAACCAGTTTCACCGACCTGAAGATAACCACCATCAGAACAAGTCAAGATAAAATGACCATGGGCTTCTTCTCCTGATCCTCCATAAGCGGTATACCAATCAGAACCAGGTGCTTCCGGATAGTCTGTGACGGTGCAAGTATTGTTGACTTTTCTACAACTGAAAAGCAGACATGTAAAACTTAAGATAAGGAGATAAGTAGTATTCATAAAGCTTATTTATCATACAAACGAAAGCTGAAGAATTCGTTTCAATAGCCAAGTAAGAAACGCTAAATATTAAGGAATATTTGAAATAAATAGGACTTGAATTACTTCTAAACGTAACCCTTATCTTTGGCCCAGCTGCTAAGCTGCGCAGAATTCGGCATGTCTAACTTTTTAAGAATATTGTGCCTATGTGTTTCAACCGTTCTGTGAGATATGAAAAGCTTCTCGGCAATCTCTTTGGAGGTTAGACCTTTGGCGATGTGCTTCACAATTTCAATTTCTTTCATCGTTAATTCTTTTTTGGCCTCAGAATCAACATTTAAAAGCGAAGTAAAGTAACGATCCTTGATATCCGATGCGATGAAAGTATCTCCTTTGTAAACTCCATGAATGGCCTCAACCAATTCACTCTTGGAGGTATTCTTTGTAAGATAACCTTTTGCACCTATGGAGAGAAACTTTTTAACATATGTGATATCGTCATGCAAAGAAAGGCCTATAACACGGGTTTTCGGCAAGCTATCATTTATTTTTTCGGTCGCATTGAACCCGCTACCCTCACCTAAATTGATATCCATTAATACAATATCGGGTTTATGCTGCATTGACATTGTATACGCATCATCTTCGTTGTCTGCCGTTCCTACTACCAAGATGTTTGGAGCATCCTGCAAAAGGGATGACCATGCTTCGCTGATGAGCTTATGGTCGTCGACAATAAGGACTTTGATATTGGTATCCATAAAGAGTATTTTGCACTAATTTAAGCATTCAAAGCTTCCGCCCCACCAACAATCTCCAAAATTTCATTTGTAATCGCTGCTTGACGTGCTTTGTTGTAGCTCAGCTTAAGCTCCTTTTGAAGCTCAGTCGCATTATCCGTTGCCTTATCCATGGCTGTCATTCTCGCACCATGCTCTGCAGCATTTGAGTCTAAAACAGCTTTAAACAACTGAATCTTCAAGGTCTTTGGAATTAGGTCCTCAATAATTTCTTCTTTGGAAGGCTCGAAAATATAATCTCCAATCGTGGCATCTTCACTGCTCTCTGGTGACTGAATAGGCAGAAATTGCTCAGTTTCCACGACCTGAGTTGCGGCATTCACAAAGCGATTATAAACCACAAAGATTTTATTGAATTCACCCGATGAGTAAAGTGTCATCAATTCATTGGCAATCTCCGAAATATTTTCAAAACTAAGGTCAGCATAAATATCTTCTCGCTCTTTTAGAAAATCATTGGTGAAAGACCTATTGGATCGTCTGTAAGCATCCCTAATCTTTTTTCCCAATCCAAGCACGTGGACATCAGCAGAGCCGTTAAAATCATTGGATATTGTTTGATTAACGCTTTTGGAAATAGCATTGTTGAATCCACCGCAAAGACCTCTATCAGACGAAATTCCAATAATTAAGGTTTTGCCACCTTCACGGTCCTCAGAAAATGGATTTTCCGAAAGATCTAGTGTTGCACTCAAGTTTGTCAGTATCTCCTTCAACTTAACAGCATAAGGTCTCATTTGAACAATTTTATCTTGAGCTCTTTTCAATTTAGCCGTGGAAACCATTTTCATGGCAGATGTGATCTGCATTGTAGATCCAACAGATGAAATCCTATTCCTTATCTCTTTTAAGTTTGCCATCGATAACCTTTTTTTGCCTAATGCTTTTGCTTAATACTTACCTGCAAGTTCTTTCGCAACCTTTTCAAGTACAGAAGTATTCTCATCCGTATACTTCCCGGACTTAAGAGATGCCATTACATCCGAATGCTTCGCATCAAGAAAATCTAAAAATTCCTTTTCAAATTCCTTTACTTTCTCGATTGGAACGTTTTGGATTAAGTTTTTTGTACCGACATAAATAATTGCGATTTGTCTTTCAACAGTATACGGATCTCCTTCACGCTGCTTTAGAATCTCAACGTTCCTTGCACCTTTGTCCAAAACTGCTTTGGTGGCAGCATCGAAATCCGAACCAAACTTTGCGAAAGCCTCTAGCTCTCTGTATTGAGCTTGGTCTAATTTCAAAGTACCCGCTACTTTCTTCATTGATTTAATTTGTGCAGAACCACCAACACGTGAAACAGAGATACCCACATTAATCGCTGGTCTGATTCCTGAGTTAAATAAATCTGACTCTAGGAAAATTTGACCATCTGTAATAGAAATTACATTCGTTGGAATGTAAGCGGACACATCACCTGCTTGCGTCTCAATAATTGGTAGGGCTGTCAAAGAACCTCCACCCTTAACTTTAGATTTTAAAGATTCAGGAAGGTCATTCATTTGCTTGGCAATATTATCATCTGAAATAACCTTTGCTGCTCTTTCAAGTAACCTTGAATGCAAATAGAAAACATCACCTGGATAGGCCTCACGACCTGGAGGTCTTCTTAACAAGAGTGAAACTTCACGGTAAGCAACCGCTTGCTTAGATAAATCATCATAAATAATTAGTCCTGGCCTACCAGTATCTCGGAAATACTCTCCAATCGCTGCCCCCGTCATTGGCGCGTAAAATTGCATCGGTGCTGGATCAGAAGCGTTAGAGGCAACAATCGTTGTATAAGCCATAGCGCCTGCATCTTCCAATTTTTTAACAATACCCGCAACAGTTGATCCTTTTTGACCAATAGCAACATAGATACAAAAAACAGGTTCACCTCTGTCGTAGAACTCTTTCTGATTAATTATGGTGTCGATTGCAACAGTCGTTTTTCCAGTTTGACGGTCACCAATAATTAGCTCTCTTTGACCTCTTCCGATAGGAATCATTGAATCAACCGCTTTGATACCAGTTTGAAGTGGCTCGTTTACTGGCTGACGGAAAATAACACCAGGTGCCTTTCTTTCGATTGGCATATTGTGCATCTCACCTTGAATCGGCCCTTTACCGTCAATAGGTTCTCCCAAGGTATTTACAACTCTACCAACGATACCATCACCAACCTCTACAGAAGCAATCTTGCCGAGTCGACGGACTGTATCCCCCTCTTTCACTTTTGAAGACTGACCCAGAAGTACAGCACCAACGTTGTCTTCTTCAAGGTTCAATGCAATACCTTGCATTCCTCCGTCAAATTCAATTAGTTCACCGTATTGAACTCCAGTCAATCCGTAAATTCTTGCAATACCATCTCCAACTTGCAGTACTGTTCCTACTTCTTGCAACTCCGCCTCAGAGCGAAAGCCCGAAAGCTGCTCTCTCAAAATTGCTGAAACTTCTGCTGGTTTAATATCTGCCATGTTATTTGTTTTTTAAAAATTAATTAGCCAATTCTATTTTCATTCTATTCAATTGTGAAGCAATGGAGGCATCTATCTGCTTATCTTCCATTTTCACAATAAACCCTCCTATTAGCGCAGGGTTTACTTCCTCAGTAACCTCGAATTCTCCATCAACATGAGACTTTAATTTGGTTAGAATTTGAGCAAGGGTTTCTTTTTCAAGCTTTACAGCACTTGTAACTGAAACGGGTACAATTCCGCTTTGTTTTTTCAATAATCTAACAAAAGAGCTTGCGATTTCAGTCAGAAGGTACTCTCTCTTATTTTTGGTTATCAATTCAACGAAAGACATTGTAAGCTCCGTAAACTCAGAAAAAAGCACCTTTAAAATGTCAATTTTTTTATCTGTTTTAATCACCGGTGAGTTCAAGAAAATTTGAAAATCTGGTGTCTCGTTGCCTGCAACAATAATGCGCTCCATATCCGAGGCAACTTGTTCAACAGAATTGGTTTCTGACGACAATTCTAAAATAGCTTTCGCATATCGGATTGCTGACTTCGTTGATTTCATGATTAATTCATATTAATATCTGAAGCCAAGTTATTGGCCAAAGCTTTTTGCTTTTCATCAGATGACAGTTCGGTTCTAACGACTTTTTCAGCGATTTCTAATGAAAGCGCCGCAACATGAGTTTTAAGCTCTGCCATAGCAGCTGCTTTCTCAGAACGAATCGAATCTCGAGCAGCATCTACAATTTTCTGTGCTTCTTCTTTTGATTTCTCTTTAGCCGCCTCTATCATCGAATTTGATGTCTGCTTGGCATCTTTCAATATTTCGTCTCGCTCAGCTTTTGCCGCTTTTAAAATTTTATCATTTTCTGCTTTCAAGGATTTCATCTCCTCTCTAGTTTTCTCAGCAAGCGCCAATGCCTCAGAAATACTATTGCCTCTCTCATTCACGGCTGCCAAGATTGGCTTCCATGCAAACTTAGCCAACAAAAATAGTAGAGAACAGAAAACAAGCCCTGTCCAAAATAACAATCCAAAATCTGGTAATACTAAATCCATTTCTTTTAATTTTAATTTTAAAAATTCTGCTGCTACCAACCGCAGCAGCAGAATTCATTCTAATTACTACGCAGGGTTACCTCCTAAAAGGCCAATTACAACTCCGAATAATGCTACACCCTCAATCAAGGCTGCCGCAATAAGCATTGTTGTTGTAATTTTACCTGAAGCTTCAGGATTACGTGCGATACCCTCAACGGCTTTACCACCGATTTGTCCGATACCAATACCTGCTCCTAAAACTGCAAGTCCTGCTCCAATTGCTGCTATACTTCCGTACATACTATATAGAATTTAAAAATTACTAATTAATGGTGTGCCTCTTCAACAGCAGCACCGATAAATAAAGCCGATAACATCGCAAACAAATACGCTTGAAGAGCGGCTACCAAAAGCTCCAAAATCGATATAAACAAGGCCATAGGCACAGACAATGCGCCCCATGCTACGTTTTTGTTGATAAAGATGATGGAAATCAATGCAAGAATGATGATGTGCCCGGCTGTAATGTTGGCGAACAAACGAATCATTAAGGCAAATGGCTTTGTGAAAATCCCAACGATTTCAATAGGAATCATGATGGGTAGTAATAGTTTTGGCACCCCTGGAGGAGCAAAGATGTGACCCCAATAATTTTTATTACCATTCACTAAAATGATGACTAGGGTCAACGCAGCCAAAAAGAATGTCACTGATATATTTCCGGTAAGATTTGCACTTCCAGGAAATATTGGAATCATTCCTAATAGATTATTTATCCAAATGAAGAAGAAAATGGTCAATAAAAATGGAACGAATTTTTTATACTTTTTTTCATCGATATTTGCTTTGGCAATGTCGTCTTGCACGAACAAAATAATGGGCTCCATGAATTTTGCAATTCCTTTCGGTGCAACAGCGCCGTTTGTTTTATAAAATTTAGCACATGAAAACATGATAATAAAAACCAAAAACGAACCGATAAATAATGAAGTAACATTTTTCGTTATTGAAAAATCGATTGGCTTGATATTGCCATGTACATGACCGTCCTCAAAATGGAGTTTTCCATGCTCATCTAGCTCATAAATCTTCTCATGAAACATACCGAAGCCCTGTGCTGGCCCCACACCTTTATAATAATGATTTTCACCGTCATGAACCAACTCTCCGTGATATAGATTAGAGGAAGAAAAGGTCTCAACCCCTTCTTTTGTTTTTAAAATTACCGGCAAATAAATCGATGTTCCTCCATGCTCTGGACCCCACAAATGCCATTCATGGGCATCTTTAACGTGATGCATGATCATCTCGCTTACATCAAATTCTTTTTCATCATGACTCTCTTTTCCATGCTCATTTGCCGGGGAGGCAAAAGAAGTCATTGAAAAAACAAGTGCAATTAAGATATAGGTTAGTGCTTTTTTCACGTCAAAAATGTCTTTTCAAAAATTTTGGGCAAAGGTAACTAAACTTTTAAAAGAAACAATACAATATTCTAAGAATTCTCTTGCCAAATTCAACCTGAAAATATTTGACATTTAAAAAAAATAAACCCGAGCTTCAGACAGCCCATAATAAGCCATAGGTATCCAATTTACACGCCTAGTTTACAGCATAAGCGCGGCAATTAAAAAGAGGGTATATTAGCTTAATTTATTTGCAATATTCTTTGCTTTTAAAATACAATCACTCACAGAAATACCTTCGTAAAAATTACCTAAAATAAAAAGACCAGTGTTTTGCGCTTCAAAACCTTTAATCACGGTACTCAATGTTTCCTGATTCATATCATATTGGGGAATTCCCCTTTTCCAGCGGAAATGCTTTTTAAAAGTCACTTCCCCTTGTTGGCATATAAGCTGTTTAAGTTCTCTTAAAACAATTGTTTCAAGCTGTTCTTTAGGAAGCTCGCAAAGCTCCTTTTGTCTCTCTCCTCCAACCAAAACGGTAAAAAGTTCTGAATCTTGAGGCGCGACATGATCAAAAGTTCTACTACTAAAAAGTATTCCCAAATAATTCTTTTGATCAGATGGCTTAGTAAGCACTCCAAAGCCAGGTGCCTGATTTTTAATATGGTCTCTCTTAAAACTAAAGTGAAAGACATCGACAGGAGTGTATCTAACGTTCTTCAGTTCATTATTTAGTTGCTCGTCAGTAAATAAATTAATCAACGAATACGCCGGAACAGCGCAGATAATTTTTTTACTTAAGAAAGTACCTGATTTGGTTGATACTTTATATCCAAATTCATTTTTCTCAACCTTTTCAACTGCCACATTTAAATGAATTCTATCTTTTATGGGTTCAGCAATTTTATGAATCATTTGGGAAAGTCCCTTGGGTAAATTAAATGAACCCATTTGATTGCCTTTTCGCTTTTGCTTAAAAAGCCCACGCAGAACACTGCCGTGCGATTGTTCAAGATTCCACAAAATCTTGAGGCTATGTTTAGCGCTCATCTTTTTTGTATCACCTGCGTAAATACCAGTAATAAATGGTTCTATAAACTGGTCGTGAAAATCTTTACCGAAACGTTTTACAACAAAATTATAAACAGTTGTATTTTCTTTATGCTTGGAAATAAACGGTTCAAATAATATCCTCAACTTACTTTTAAATGAAAGTAAGGGAGAACGGATAAATTTCTTGAATGAAGTTGGGATTAACTCAAGTTCATTTTCGTGAAGAACATACCTGTTTTTGTTGCTGCTTTCAGAAGGTAACTTTATACTTTCCCACAATTTACAATCTTTTATGAGCTCAATAATTGCATCGTTATTAAGTAAAACAGTATTGGGCCCATTTTCACAAATAAAATCACTATTATTTTCTGTTTGAATAATTCCACCTACCTTATCCGAAGCCTCTAAAACAAGAAAATCATTAGTTTGCTTGGACAAGAAATGAGCCGAGCTTAGTCCACAAATACCAGAACCGATTATTATCGTATCTACACGCTGTTCCATTTAAAAACATTTGAGCATTAACAACAGAACTATAAACACAAAAATCACTCTTACGTTCATTTTACAAAAATACAGTTTAATGTTCATGGTTCCTTATCTTGTTTTCTCGGTATATTGATATTGATATTGTTTTAAAGTAACTTCATGCTATGAAAATTATCTTCATTCTTTTTTTCAGCCTACCAATTGTGCTCTTCAGTCAATATAAATTGCTTTCCACAGAGGGGCAATATCAAGGGGATAAGCTATTTATAAAAAACCCTAAGCAAGTCGATGGATTCGGCTATTGCATCATAAAGGTCACTGTAAATGGAGACGTTCTTCCGGCATCTATTCAATCTCCGAACTTCGAGGTAGATTTTAGCCTATTTAACTTGGAGACAGGTGAAGATGTTTTTGTGGTTATCGAACACTTCGAAGGATGTACACCGCGATTTTTAAACCCTGAAATTTTATTGCCAGAAAGTACGTTTATACTTAATGAAATTAAAATGCGCGATAATATATTTCTAGAATGGTCGACCACAAACGAAATTGGCATTTTAGACTATGATATTGAACAATACAAATGGAATCATTGGGTAAGCGTGGGTCAAGTCAGAGGAAAGGGCCGTGAAACAATGAACAAATACTCATTTAAAGTGCCACTGCATTCAGGTATAAATAAATTTCGGGTGACACAAACAGATAACTCTGGAAAAAAACGAATTTCTGAGGAAATCATCCAAGAATCGAAGATTCAAGAATTTTCGATGACACCAACAAGTGTCAGGGATGATATTTTCTTTTACTCGGGAGGAAAGAAAGCAAAAACCCGTTACGAAGTATATGATGCTTTTGGAAACCTCTTAAAGGTTGGGTTTGCAAACCACGTAGATTGCAGAAATATTGTGAATGGCATCTACTACATGAATTATGACAACAAAAATGAAAAGTTCTTAAAAGCCAGCGAATGATAAAAAAAATTGAACACTTGGGGGTTGCAGTAAAATCTATTGAGGCATCACTCCCAATTTTTGAAAAGCTCCTTGGTAAAAATATGTATAAGACTGAAATTGTACAATCCGAGTCGGTTAGAACCGCATTTATCGAGCTAGGTGAATCAAAAATAGAGTTACTAGAGGCAACAGATCCGAGCTCCTCAATCGCGAAGTTTTTAGAAAAAAATAGAGAAGGGTTTCATCATCTAGCATTGGATGTAGAAAACATTGAATTGGAAATCAAACGTTTATCCGAGGAAGGATTTACACTTATACACGAGTCACCTAAGGAGGGTGCGGATAATAAAAAGATTGCTTTTCTTCATCCTAAATCGACCAATGGAATGCTTATAGAGCTTTGTGAGGAGCTTGTTTAATCTGCATATTCGTTATTTTCAAGACGCTGCATTACAACCTTAAGGTTTTCTTTCTTCTTTTTCCTTCTTGCTGCAATAGATGTTTTGGTGAAGAATTTATGCTTTTTAAGAAAATCCACTTGAATCTTATCCCAAGCTCTATCACTTTCAATTTTACCCATCCCTCTAAGTTCTATTCTCAATCGGTTAGAAATCTCCTCGAAGTCATCACGCCCTAAATAATCAAGGTCAGCATCACAAATGATTTCTTGCAGCTTGTTAATTGGTCTATGAGGAATTTCCGTCACGTGAATAAGCTCGACTATTGTTTTAATGTGCCTTTCTGTGTAGCCGTATTTTGGCAACCACTCTGCGGCCATTGCTGCTCCAATACTTTCATTATTTTCATACTGTTTCACAAAACCTGCATCATGCAGAATCGCTGCTGTTTTTAATAAGAATAAACCTTCATCCGTAACTCCCTCGGAAAGCGCAATTCGCTCAACAGCTTGCACAACATCAATAGAATGGTTTACTGAGTGGTAGAGTAATTTATCGGACAGTCCAGCTTTTAAATAATCTAAAACGAAATGCTGGGTTTTATAATATTTTATGGGGCTAAAATGGTGGAGTTCCACAATTTCACTGAACTTATCATTTGGGAACAGGCCCTCTCCTTTTTCAGAAAGTTCTGGTTTAATTTTCAGTACTACGTATGTATCCACCTCTATACCACCTTTTATTTTCACTTTACCTTTTGGGATACACTCAAAATAGGGTTCTATAAAAGTGAATGTCGTACCTGATATCGTAACCTCCCCCGGTGCACCAAATTTTTCCATCTGCTGGGCTTGATTTACCGTTGGCCCCCAGACATCGTAAGCCAGCTTTAAATCTCCAATTATACCTGCAATAACGGGACCTGTATGAATACCTAAACGAATTTCCCAGTAATCGCTATGGTTGGCAATTGCGTCGAACTTGAGCTTTGACATGTAGTCCTGAATCTGTAATGCCGCAATACAGGCATTCATTGGGTTAATTGAATTATCAATCGGAATCCCGCCCGCGCACATGTATGCATCCCCTATTGTTTTTATTTTTTCAAGGTCATTGTTCTGGATAAGTTCATCAAACCTTCTAAATAAAATATCTAAGCGTTTTACAAGTCTGCTTGGCCTCATCCTTCGGGAAATATTTGTAAAACCAACAACATCAGTAAACATTACCGTTACCTTATCAAAAGCATTCGCCTCTACCTTCCCATTTACCTTTAGCTCTCTTACAACCTCCTCAGGGAGGGCGTTTGCCAACCAGCGTTCAGTATTATCTTTTTCGATTTGAAGAAGTTCTTGTTGGCGTAAAACATTGTTTTTTTCGGCTTCCAATAGCTTACTTTGTTCTTCTATCCTTGTTTTTTGATTACTAATTTCTCTGGTTCTTTCAGAGACTTTAAGCTCCAATTTCACCTGCTCCCGTCTTTCAGATTCTATTCTTCGTTTAAAAAACAGAAATGCCAGGACTGAAATAATCAAAGCGGCAATAGTCCAAAACCACCATGTACCCCAATAAGGCGGTAAAATAGATATTTCAAGAACTTTGGGGTTTTTACTCCAAGAACCCTCACCTAGTTTGGCATAAATCTTTAATTGATAGTTTCCAGGAGATAATGAATTAAAAGTGATTTCACGGTTTTTTTCAATAAATCTTTCACTGTATTGAGATCCAATAAGTTCGTATCTAAACTGGGTCAATTCAGGATTGGATAAATCACTAGTTTGGAATCGAATGGTAAAACTTCTATCCGTATATGGCAACTCAATAAATGATGTTTTTGCAATAGGTTGTTTCAAAGGCGATCCTACTTGACCAGGCTTTAACCATTCCTTATTCAATTTGAATTTGGTGATAATGACTTCTTGCTCTGTATTCTCAACATTCAATTCGTCTGGCTTAAAAACATTGTAACCGTATATCGAACCAAAAAATAGTTCTCCGTTAGAAGAATTGAAAAAAGCATTTGAGTTAAACTCATTACTCACTAGGCCGTTTACCTCAAGATATGACCTAACCTCTGCATTTAATGGATTGTATGAAGCTATACCCTTATTTGTACTAATCCAAATCCGATTGCCATCATTTAAAACACCGTAAATGGTATTATTTGGAAGACCGGATTTTTTATCAATTTTTTTGATTTCGCCTGAGTCAAAATCTACATATAGCATTCCAGACCCCGACGTTCCTACATATAAATTTCCTTTCTCATCGTCACAAATAGCCATTGCATAGTCCTGGGTCACTTCGAGAATATTCTTATTAATTGGTGGTGGCTGGATGATATAATTCCCCGATTCATTCTTGACTAGCATATTGATTCCTCCAGCGGTTGTCGCGAACCAAACCCTACCCTTTCGATCCTTATATACCACCCGACAGCTTCCTGGAGAAAGAGATTCTTGAGGCCGATTTATATTGTGTTCAAAGCGCACAGAATTACCCGTTTTTATATTGTACAAAAACACCGCAGCTTTAGTAGCCAATAGATAATTCTGTTCATCTATCCCCTCTATACCGTACAACCGATTGTACTTAGATAAAATGATTGGGTTCACATAATTTAAGCGAGTATACTCGAAGGATTGATCGCCATTTATTTCCAATTTAAAGAGTCCATCCTCGAAGCCTGCCAAAACGGTATTTGAGTCAATTGCACAAGACGACAGAACCTTATAACTCGCTTCATTTTTATTCAAACGATTAAAATGTTCGAAGATGCCTGTCCTTCTGTCAAGTCGCGACATTCCTATGTCAGTCCCTACAAACAAATAATCTCCACTTTTGTCCTCTGTGAAGGTCCAAACATTTGGAGAAGGCAAACTCTTTTTAGGATTCGCACCGGGACCGACACCTATAAAGCCAGAATATTTGGGATCAAAACTAGAGATCCCCCTGTCACTTCCAATCCATAATTTCTTATTCTTATCTTCGAAAAGTACATTCAATTCATTATACATTAGCGCACTCTTTTGGAACATATCTTGTGTGCTATTGATTAGGTCTCCACGTTCGTCTATGGTGTATAAACCATTCGCGGCTGAAGCAAAAAACCACTGTCCTTGGGACAAGCAAATATTCTTCACTTGAATATTTTGAAGCTCAGGATAATTTTGAAACTCGCGCAACAAACAATGAGACTTTATGTCTAATTGGAATACACCGACATTTGAACCTAAATAAATGTTACTATCTGAAGCAACAGTGATGTTTAAGATTTCAAAATCATCAAAACCTAAAACATCTGTCCTCACCTTCTTCAGGGTATTAGAAGGAAAATTATATATAAATAATTCATCCGCACCTGAATGAATAATTAGACTCTTTTCAAAGTATGTTGCAGAATTTATTTCGCGAGTACTATTCCCCCATGTAAGTGTTTCGAAATTATTGTTATCCCTATCAAACCTAAATACTCCTTGATTTAAGGTTGCAATCCAGAGGTCGTCTCCTTTACCAATAGAAATCGATGAGATGTCTAGGTTTTTTTTATTGCTGGGTGTATAGGTTTGAAATTCCTCCTTTATTGGACTATATGCTGTGAGTCCGTTGTGGGTTCCAAACCATAACTTACCATCCTTTGTTTTGGCGGAGCTGGTAATAAAAGGATTGTTAATACCATCTTCCTCATCTGAATTGAAGATTTCAAATTTGTCGCCGTCAAACCTGTTCAAACCATCCTGGGTTCCTATCCACAAAGCGCTATTATCGTCTTGGACAATCGTATTTACAACACTTTGAGAAAGCCCGTTATTAATTGTATAATTATTGAATCTGTATACGGACTGTGCAACTGTAAAACAGGGAATAAAGGCAATGAGAAATACAAGTTTTTTCACTCGTTCTAAAAACTATTGCTCCGCAGAGTCATTTACGTTATTGGCTTGAATTAAGGAGTTCTCCATATCACGGTCAAACATGTACATTCCACCAGAATCAGTTCCTATTAAGTTTAGCTTATCTAGTATTGTACGCGCCAAAGCCTCTTCTTCAAGTTGCTCTGAGACATACCATTGAACAAAGTTATGGGTTGTGTAATCCTTTTCCTGAAGACAGATATCTACCAAATTATTTATACTCGCGGTGACTCCAATTTCGTGCTGGAGTAGTGCTTCAAAAACACTTTTTAAATTCTTAAACTCGTGTGGTGGTTTTTCCAATTGAGGAACTTGCGCCCTGCCACCTCGCTCATTTACAAATTTCACAAGTTTAAGCATATGGAAGCGTTCTTCGTCAGAGTGGGTATACATAAAGTTTGCTGTTCCATTTAAGCCATTAGACTCTGCCCAAGAGGCCATGGAAAGATAATACTGTGAAGATGATGCTTCTTTTTTGATTTGGTCATTCAATGCGGCTTCTACTCTTTTGTTCATTGTCTTTTCGTTTTATTTGTTGTTCTCCAACAAATGATATTCATAAAAGTTAGGAATTAAAATTTAAAAAACCATGATAAAATCGGTAATGGGAACGTAGTATTATATCCAGATTCCCATACCGAAACTCCAGCAACAGCAATTTGAAAAGCTCTGTCTTCATTTTTCTGAAAACGCATTCCCGGCATTAAGTATAATGCTGCAAATGGTTCTGAGACTAACTGATTTTCAGTTACACTAATGATATATGGAGAGTTGATTCCACCTTCATAATTCCTATCAATATCAGACCTTTCAACCTCACCAAACGCAAACATAGAATCGAAGAATATACTTGCACTACTGGTTATTTGGAAAATTCCTGCAACAGAAATAATGGGCGATTTCAAAAGATCATCATTGACTTGTGAAGGTATATTGGGATAATTATAGTTTACATAATCTGTGCCATCAGCACTCGAGTAAATGGTCGAATCTCCTATGTAAACTCCTGGTATCTCCTGCGAAGTACCTGGACGAATGTATCCAAATCCAGCGGAAAAACTAATATTATTTTTTCTGTCGCCAAAAGTAACAGTCCCCCAATGCAAACCACCAAATCCTTTGAAGCCGTTTAAGTAGCCTGTTGTTCCAAACATTGAGGCAATGGAAAAATTAACTTTCTTATTCGCTGTGGGTATGGTGTATTTTCCAACAGCAACTAATGGACTACCAATCCAAGTAGACATGACACCTAAATTCAATCGGTCATTTACCGCAAAATGAGCCTCCGGGCCAAATAGATTCACCATAGCATAATGGTCATTTCGTTTGATAGGTAATGCATTGTTGGTAAATGCATATCTAGTTGAAAAAGGACTTTCCTCAAGTAGCTCTCCATTTTTTATTTCATCTTGATTTTCGATCAGGGTTATTCTTTTAACCTCTGACTTAGGAATATAAATCTTACCTATGGTTTCAGTTTCTATGAGTAACTCGCGGGCATCATCACTTAGGATAATGGCAATATACTTTGTGCCATCATTTTTTTCTATTAAACGAAACGTTGAATCTGATGCCTTAACTTGAGCATGTATTTGAGAAGAGACAGAAATTAAAACGATAGCAAAAATAGAGACGATGAAATTTTTCATACACTAAAAATTTAGTTTGCTAAGTTACAATATAATTTCTGTGAACCCGCAAAGAAAGAGATGTTAAAACTTCGTATGGAATTGTATCCAACTGAGCAGAAAACGCTGAAATAGATTGATTTTTGCCTATTATCTCAACTACGGCGCCCTCTCTAATATTTAATCCAGTAACATCGACCATTGCCATATCCATACAAATATTTCCAACAGTTTTACAGCTTTTACTACCTATAAAAACAGTCCCTTTACCATTACCTAAAGAGCGACGAAAGCCATCGGCATAACCTACTGGAACAATAGCAATGGTCATCTCTTTTTTTACTAAAAACTCCCTATTGTAACCAACCGTATCCCCTTTATTCAAATGCTTAATTTGCGTGACTTCACTCAGCCATTCAATCACCGGATAAAGCTTCTTTTCCATCTTTAAATTATGATTTATGCCGTAAACAATTAATCCCATACGAACCATATCCAAAGATGCTTTGGAATGGGATATTATAGCTGCAGAGTTGGCTATATGTTTGATAAATGGATATGAAATATGCTTCCTTAACGTTGCACATGAGTCTTTGAATACGTTTAACTGATGATCCGTAAAAGAGGCGTCTAATTGATTATCCGATTCAGCGAAATGGGAATAAACACCCTTTAAATGAAGCTCTGGTTGAGAATTCAGAATGTCTATAAAGTTGGATATTTCAGAAGGCTTTATTCCCAAACGATTCATGCCGGTGTCTATTTTAAGATGTATAGGGAAACCCATTCTTTTTTTCAGAATTAAGATACTGACAAAGGTGTCGAGCAGTTGTAAAGAGAAAATTGCTGGTTCCAAACCATACTCTATACAATCATGAAAATCATCAGCACTAGGACTCATTACTAAAATAGGGCATTTGACTCCGTATTTTCTAAGTTGTACACCTTCATCTGTATAGGCCACACCCAAATAATCAATGCCTAATTCCTCTAAAAATAAAGCAGTTCTTTTCATCCCCGTTCCGTAAGCATTTGCTTTTACCATTACCAGGCTTTTCGTTTGCTGAGGCAAAATATCTTTTAAGGAATGAATATTTTTTCGCAGTGCACTCAGGTTGACATTAATTTTGGTTCTGTGCTGCTTCACCTTCAGAAGATGTGCGATTTTATTCATTGACGATTCTGCATTACCTTTCACCAAAACAACAGCGTCATTCAAATTCGATGCCGGTAGATTTAATTCATTAGAAAAGTGACACGTCAATGGGGCATAACGTTCGAGTAAAGACTCAATTTCATCCTTTGGAAGCATCACTTCTTTGGGCAATAACAATACTCGATTCCTAGATTGTGCAAGTGCCCTTTGATATTGTAAGGCTGCCTCCAAAGACTCTATATCCAAACTATAGGTGTCATTTATTACGAGAGAATTATGAATCCCATCAAAGGTTTCAAGCCGCATTACAAGATCTGAGAATCGAATGTCTTCAGGTACCTCAACCCCAAAGTAGTCTGCCACACCCATCGCCATTATAGCATTTTCTTCTTTTATTTTATCTTGAAAACCCAACGCTGTAAGTGATGATTGAAAGTCTGATGAGAAAAGCTTAATCACACCTTTATTACCTGAAGAAAAATCGTCTATCTTCGATTCAATCTGAAAAACGGAAGTAGCGCCTTTGATAAAATTTAAATACTCTTTCTTTTTCCCATTTTTTTCTGAAAAGTTTTCGTCATACTTACCTCCAATGTGGCCAACTATAACATGCGTAGGCGCGAGCATTTCATTGAATATTTCACCTTCTTTTGGAAGGGATATAGAAAGCTCAAAAAGCCCGATATCTGCGCTTGAATGAAGACCTAAAATAGAAAGTGCAAGACCTAATTTAGAGTTGTAGCTCTTGGGAGATTTGACGAGCTTGTATTTGCGCTTTAATAAAGAACCAAGCCACTCTTTAATTGATGTTTTTCCGTGGGTTCCAATAATCGCAACAATTGGAATATTAAAATTCCCTCTATGCCATTTTGCAAGCTTCATTAAGGCCTTCAAAGGGTCCTTTACTTTTAAATAAATCGCATCAGAATAAATGCTATCCGGAAGCTGGGAAACCACAAAAAAACGAACGCCCTTTTGATAAGCATCTTCAATAAATGAGGCCCCATTACGATATTTTCCAGCTAATGCAAAAAATATTTTTCCCTGACCCTTAACAATGGTTCTTGTGTCATAGACAACTTCATTGAAAACCAATGTGTCATCTTGAGGACTGTTTTCGAGTTCAAGAAGTTTACGAAGCTGACCTATTGTAAGCTGTAAATTCACGATGAGGATTTGTTAAAACATGATCTGCAGAGTGGACGGTATTCCTCAACTGCGCCAAGCATTACCTGATCAGTATCAGCGACCAATCTATTTGAAAATTGAGCAAGATTGCCACACGACACACAGATGGCATGAACCTTTGAAACATACTCTGCTGATGCAAGTAAAGCAGGCATTGGACCAAAAGGGGTCCCAGTATAATCCATATCCAAACCTGCAAGGATTACTCTAATACCACGTCCAGCTAGCTCAGATGCAACCCCCACAAGTTGGTCATCAAAAAACTGCGCTTCGTCAATTGCAACAACCTTTTGCTTATCAACATTATCCAATATCTCTTTCGAACTAGTGACAAGTAAAGCATTAAATTCCGTACCTCTATGGCTAACTACATTTTCGTCACTATATCGTACATCCACCGAAGGCTTAAATAATATTAAATCTTGCTTCGCAAACTCTGCACGTCTCAACCTTCGTATAAGCTCCTCTGTTTTTCCGGAGAACATGGATCCACAAATAACTTCAATCCATCCATTCGATCTGTTTTGAATTGGAAATTGCTCTAAAAACATAGGTATTAATTTTATCTATTTAAGTGCTTCTAAAAAAGTATATCTTACAACCCTTAGATAAGGAACAAGATAAGAACTTTTAAATAAATAAAGCCCCTATCTACCCTCAAAAAGAGCGACTAATTAAGTAAATTAGACGAAATATGTTTCAAATTAAAAAATGAAGAAGTACCTAACTATTCTGTGCTTTTTATGCACCATTCAGTTGAATGCTCAGCTTGAATTTGATCACAAAGAATTTACAAAAGCAATGTGCTCAGCAGAGTTTCATGGGAGAGGCTACGTTAATGGAGGAGATTCAATCGCTGCAGCATATATTGCAAGCAAATATGCAGAAATTGGAATAGCTCCTGTTTCAGAGACCTATTACCAAACTTTCGACTTTGGCGTGAACACTTTCCCAAGTCAATGTGATGTTTTGTTTTCAGGACAAATACTCATACCTGGAAAAGATTACATTGCAACAGCAACCTCATCAGGTACTTGCACTCAACAACCTTGTAAACCTCAAAAATATTATTCGAAATTCATTTCAGGTAAAGAATTCTTAGAGACTATCCGAAAACGCGATTTACGGGCTTTTAACTTGAAAGAAAAACAGATTTTAATTGTAAAAAACGAAGGTTACTCCGTCGAAATTAGCAGGCAAATCAGTTATTTGATCAGTCAATATGCCGAATTTCAACCAATCATTGAACTGGTAAATAAAAAATTTACCTGGTCCGTTAGCTCAATTCGACAAGGTTCTCTTCATCTCAAGATACAATCATCTGCCATACCAAATCAAACAGATGGGTTGGAGATAAAAATCAATATATATAATCGATTTCTTAACAACCACATATCGCGGAATGTCTTCGGAATGATTGAGTCACGTAAAAAAGCAAAATCAACAATTATGCTTACAGCACATTACGACCATTTGGGACGGCTCGGATCAGAGACCTTTTTCCCTGGAGGAAATGATAATGCTAGTGGCGTGGCAATGATGCTTTCGGTGGCCCAACGATTTAAAAACAAACCCTTAAGAAATACGAATATTTTAGTTGTTGCCTTCGCAGGTGAAGAAATCGGTTTGTTGGGGTCAAAATATCTTTCTGAGCACCCAGTTACCCCATTAGATAAAATCAAATTTCAGCTCAATATGGATATCATGGGAAGTGGAGAAAAAGGAATCACTGCAGTCAATGGAAAAGTATTTACAAAAGAATTTAAAAAACTTCAAAAAATGAACAAAAGGCTCAAGGCAGTTTCCGTCGTGAAATCTCGTGGGAAATCAGCAAATTCAGACCACCATTATTTTACTGAAAAAGGGGTGCCTGGATTTTTTATATACACGATGGGGTATAATCAAAATTACCATGATATATATGATACCTTTGAGGCCCTGACCTTCTCCTCATTCGAGGGGCTTTCAGCCCTCTTTGAAAAATTTATTCGTCATCTATGATTTTCCCGATTGTGCAAGCGCAACAGTTTGAATGATTAAAAGTAAAATACAGAGCCCTAAGGCATGTATAACTTGTATCCAAGCCGCATTATTCATGACCAAAACCAGTTCAAAAGTCAAAAAGGCTAGAAACTGCATAACCGTCATAATCATAAAATTCACAACAAATCTTTTTGGGTTGTTCTGTACCCCAATATGCACAAAGAACCAAGAAAGGGTAAACAGAATCATCAAGAAAATCGAGTTCAAAGCATTATCAGACTTAGCGATACTGGGTAAGAAAATTTGTGTTAGCAAATAAGCACTAAGAATGGATAAATAAATGAATAATAAGCCTTTAAATCTTTTGCGAATCATCGTGCTTATTCATTTTGATGACCTCTCTTATGACAAGCACTAGAGAACCAATCACGCCAAACAAGGATAAGGCGACAGTGAACCAAGGTGTTGACATTTCGTAACGGTCGTCTAACAACATACCGCCCCAAGTGAAAATGTAGATGATCAAGCCCATTTGAATGCCTAAGGACGAAAACTTAACATACTTGTTAACTTTTCTCTTGATCGAAGGCTGCTTATTCTTCATTTAGCTCTAGTTGGGAGACTTCCCTCATATCAGGCAATGCAGAAGACATTTTACACGTCCCTTCGAAAAAAGAGCCTTCTTCGATCTTTAGCTTTAGCGTTTCAATGTTTCCGTGAATTCTTGAGGTTTCTTTTAAGGTAAGTAAATCTTCGACTTTTAACTCTCCATCAATTTTACCATGAATCTCACAAGTCAAACAATTTACATTTCCCTTGACGCGACCTGAGCTACCGATAATCACCAGTCCTTTGCAAGTTATATTCCCGTGAATTTCGCCTTCAATATGAATATTGTTGTCCGTGACAATGTCACCTAATAGTTTCGTTCCCGAAATAATTAAATTCGTTTCTTGTATATCTGAATTTACCATAGTTGTATTTTCTATTTCTTTCCGCTTAAACATTGTTCAATTTAATAAAAATCATCAAAAAATGATTTGTACTCATTTAATTTTGAAGTTTCAATCAGTAATTTCAAATTGGTTTTACCTATCGAGTATATTTTATTGTTTTGAAACTCCTCCAAATACTCATAACCTGCTTTATATGAGTTTATATACTCTTGTGCCGACCTCGAATTACCAAACTCCTTTACCACGACAAAGGGATCTTTTTTTGCAGTTTTGCTGATACTTTCTTTTAGAGACTTGGACTTATGCATTTTTCTATTGAACGACTTGACTCCTGCTTTCAAATCTTCAATTTCCTCATCCTCTTCGTCGACAAAAATAATTACAAAGTGTTTTTCAGAAAACGCCCTTTTGTATATATAATTTGGTTCAAAAGAAATTTCCACATTTTCAGAGTATCCATTCTTCAAAATGTCCAGTAACTCTTTTGCAACCTCAGCTTGTGGAGTCCCCGGTTTCTCTTCAATTACTCTATTTATTAATGGTTCCAATAGCGATTTATCTTCTGTAATTTGTCCCATTGCGAAAACATGCAAAAGCAGATACTCTGCTCGGAAAGCATTGGTAAGGTCTTCATCAATAACCTTCAGAGATGCCGAAGCTACCTCGTTATATTTTCCAGCAAAGTATAACTCCGCCATTTCAATATAGGCTTCTTCATTGAGTTTTTCAGACTCTTTTTGTTTGATATAAAAATCGGGATCCTTCAAATATTTCGCTGCATCCGACTTCGGATAGTATTCTAATATATGGTCGATAAAGGCCTGCTTTTTTCCAGATGATTCATTGATTTTATAGAGCTGAAAGGCACTAGAAAGATCAGTAAGGTTCCGTTTGTTTTTTGCAAGAACACGTTCAAACTGAACCTGTGCAAGCTCATTTTCATTTAGGATTTCTTTATAAAGAACCCCGCTCGTGTAAAGCGCCTCAAATAAACGAAGTTCCGAAGCAGCAAATGCACTGTCTGTTAATGGTATATTTTTTCTTAGGTTATCAATGGTTAATGAGTCCGACTTGGTATCTTCAGTGAGTAAAGAGTCGATTGCTGTAGAGTCGGATTGCTCACTTATTTCGAAGCTCATTTTTTCACTTCTTCGCCAATGGTCCTCGTTCTCTCGAGTCGTGCCCCAAATTTTCCGAAACTCTTCGAAACCTTGCTCGCGTAATTTAGGATTGCTAAAAACAGATTTACTCGAATTGGCATTGGAATTCGCATTACTCTGCTCCTGGAGGGCAAGAAGCTTAGCTGCCTCGCGCTCTTTACGCTCCTGTGCCTCTCTCTTTAATTGCTTTAAGGTTTCCTTGAGGAATCTTTCGCGATCTTTCTCAGACATAAGTGCGATTCGTTCAACACTATCCTCAAAATTTACAGTTTCAATTGCCACAACCAAATCAGAAAGCTTGGTCGCTTTTTCTATTACAAGTGCTCCATTTGGATATCCCTCGGGGATGAAACGAGCGCAGGAATCATAATATTTCTGAGCAGAAACATAATTTCGGTCTGCATAACTTATATCGCCCAACTTCTCATATGCCATCGCTTTTTGCCGCGCATTTCCATTCGAATAAAATGCACATTCCGTCAAGTATGTAATTCCCATTTCTTTTTCTCCACGATTCAACTCTAGGTTTGCCATGGCAAAATAAATCTGATCCTTATATTGTGCATTCTTCGCATCCTTTAGCATTCTCTTTAAATCTTTACTTAGGCGCTCCCCGCCTCCACAAATTGCTCGATTCAAACGGGCATTGAATGCTATTTCAAATGGAGCTGTCGATTTCAATGCTTTGGAAAAATAATGCGCCGCAGAATCAAGTTGGTTACCATGCTGATAAAGTTGACCTAAAATGAAATTCAATCTGGTCTTCTCTTTCGACGTCGGACATTTTAAAATTGCGGATTTCAAACCTACTATTGCCTCAGAATATTCATTTCTTTTAATGGCTAGATCGGCATAAGCTTTATAAATATCAAATTGTAGACTTTTGCTCATCTCAGGAAGCATGTCCTCATCCGTCTGCTTTTTTTTCACAAAAGGAATGTAGTCTTTGAATGTCTTTTTTCTTTGCGCTTGAGAAATTCCATTAAGCTCATCAAGCGTCAACTTAGCATCCGCGTATGACCTTTGCTCAATGTGAATTTTAGCCATCCATAATTGAGCAACGTAGAAAGAAGGGTCTTTGACAAATAAGCGCTTTACAAATTGAAAATTTTTCAAAGACTTCTCATACGCTCGCTTGTAATAAAGTGCCCTCCCGATGGTAATCCAATTCTCATCAATCCATTTATTATGCTCCACATCCTTGTAGTACATATCCTCAGTACTTGGCATACTGTGATTTTTTATAACCTCGGAACATTTTACAACTGCTGTGTCAATTGCAGGATGCATTGCTTTTGCTTCTTCCTCATCCGGGAGAGGATTAACATCCAAGATTGAATAAAAATCGTCCTTATTGGAATTATAAAAACTTCTCAATGCTTGGTCCAAAAGTTCATTTGCATTGAAATAGCCGTTATACTTGGCTGTTGTTGAATGATAAGTCCGATTCAAAAAGGCATTATTCTCTGTCGAACAAGAAGAGAACAGCAAAAAAATCAACAATAAAACGTACAAACCTGATTTCATGGGAGCCAATGTCTTACTATAACTTGTTTTAATGGACTTTAGTATATCTCATTGAGATTTCTATGCGATGTTTGTAAAAACTTGTTGAATATCGTCATCATCCTCAATCTTATCAAGCATTTTCTCAATATCAACAA
>CAJXCU010000037.1 GCA_913051935.1 uncultured Flavobacteriales bacterium | reverse complement strand
CAAGAATCAGATAACACAGGTGATTATTCATTATTCGAGTGTACATTTAGCTGCGTTGTGTGGAGATATAACGCACAAACTGAAATGGATGAGTCTCTCAATATTGAAAACGGCAAAATAACTTCTTGGTTTAAGAAATAGAATCCTTATCTTGGTTCTATGAGTGACACACTCAAAATAGCAATTATTGGAGATTACAACTTCACTTACAATGCTCATCACGCAACAAATTTAGCCCTTGACCATTCGGCAGACTTTCTAGAATTAGAACCTAATTATTATTGGATTAAAATAAGTGACGCACTGAAATACAAATCAGGGTACTTTGACCAATATGATGGTATCTGGATAGCGCCCGGGCCGATTGAAAACCCTTTTTATCTCACGGGCATATTCAAAAAATTAATTGAGAATAAAATCCCGGTACTTAATACAGGAGAGGGGTTTAAGCTATTTCTAGAACACCTCATTACTTTTCACCAGCTTACCTCCTATCAAGAAAAACTTATCTCTGAGAACCTCGTCGCGGGAAATAGTTTTGAACGACTTACGATTCACCCCAAAAGCAATGCCTTTAAAAAGCTCTATCAAAACTTTTCGAATGAAGAGCTCACCTCCTCGAGATATAGCATATATCCACAGCTTACTGATCAGTTGAAAGATAAGTTTATCGATATCGAAGCGACAAATCAATTTGATGACCTTGAGATTATAAGCTTAAAAGACCATATATTTTTTGTGAGCTGTGCATTTTGTCCTCAAATCTCCTCTACAAGAGATATTCCACATCCGATCATTTACACATTTTTGAAAATGGCACTTCAGAAAAGATCTCAAGCTTGAATAAACTCATTCGTCTGAGTGTAGTATAATACCGGAGTAACTTTTTGATTAAAAATCTTTTCGAGATTCGCTTTGTAATTGCGCACCTGTTTTTCATGCTTTGATTCTTTTTTACCCGTCTTAAAATCTAACACAAGCACATCCTGGGTACGAACCATTACTTTATCAGGTATTAAAAGTTTACCAGAAGGTAATAATATAGGGCGTTCGTTCAGCACTCTTTTTATGCCGTCAAACAGTCCTATGGTCGCACCCTTCTCAAAAAACGCATTTGCCGTTTCTTCTATTTTTTTTCGTGTCGAATGATCTATAATCCCTTTTTCAATAAGTTGTACCATTGCATCTTCAATATCTGAACTATTTTTAATCGCACCCATGAGTGCATGAAAATAAATACCGAACAATCTATCTTCTTGAGACGCATGTTGTTCTTTTTGAACCTTTCGAAAAGCAATTTGAAGTTTCGAGGTCTCTTCGACAACCTCTCTTGGAACATAAAAAGCACCATCGCCCTCTTCTGCAACCACCTTTTTATCTTCATTACCAGCCTCATAAAAAATAGAACCTTCAGTCTCCTTGATAGAAAATGCATCAGACATATTTTGATGAAAAAGATATCCTAAATTAGAGCTCCGCTCGAAACGATTGAATACATACAAACGTCTCTCTGGTCTCGTTAATCCAACATAAAGTAAATTCAACTTATCCAACAAGATTAGATTCTCTTCCTCAATAGCCTTGCGATAAATCTCATCCAATACATTATTTTTACTCAACGACGTGTAAAGAATTTTCCCATCGGCTTCTACAAAAAACTTAGCCTCATTGTGAATGTTCAAGCTAAAATCAATTTTTGGTACAATAACAATTGGGAATTCTAGGCCTTTAGATTTATGAATCGTCATAATTTGGACAGCATCCTTACTCTCTGGCATTTTCAGTGCAAATTTGGACTTATTATCTTCATAATATTCAATAAACTTTGATAAATCAGAAAGACGATTGCATTGGAATTGAAAAACCAAATCAGAAAACTGATGTAAATACGGATTGGATACTTCTTTCCAACCCATAAGACGTATGAAGTCTTGAACGAGCTGGACAAGATTTTCAAAAGGTCTAAAAAACACATCTGGACCTCCGAAATAATCCTTCAAAAATGAAGTATCATCAAAAACCTTAATTAATTTACCTTTCTTGGTTTTGACCTCCTCGATATAGGAAAAATAAGGATCCTTAATTGATGCATGCATTCGAAAATAAAGCTCCGCGAATTGTCTTTTCATGAGATCAACACTAGGCTTCATTCTCCATTTTAGGTAAGCAATAAGTAAACGAACCTCCTGATTCCTTGAAATCAGTAGAGATTCTTGAGAGAAAACCGTAATCTTTCTTTTTGTTAGCTCATTGGCGAGCTGAACTCCTAATGCGTTTTTATCCGTCAAAATACAAATGTCTCCCAAATCAAATTCATCCTTCAAACACTGTTTTATAATCCCTTCAATTTCATCCAGCATTTCAGATAGGTCAGGTTTTCTTTTTTCCGAAATCACTCTAACATATCCAAGATTTTTGGATTCCGGAATCTGCGCTACAGCATCATAAAACTTTTCAAAAGCAGGTGGAAGTTTCGTTGAAAAGCTCTGAAAAAAATCATTATTAAAATGAACAATCTCAGGAGCAGAACGATAGTTCTTTTTTAAAGGCCGCTTAATTCCCATTTTAGAAAAATAAGCCGAGTGCTCCGCTATTTTCTTATCCTTGTCTGGATTATATACTGAAGGAAGCGCAACAAACTGTTCTGCCAAACCATTGTTGAATCTGTATATTGATTGCTTTGGATCGCCAACAATTAGATTTTGTTTTCCGTTCGATAAAGACTCTTTTAATAAAGGTAAAAGATTGAGCCATTGCAGCCTTGAAGTATCCTGAAATTCATCCAATAGAAAGTGTTCATATCGCGTGCCAAACCGCTCATAAATATAGGGAGCATCTTCTTTCTGAACCAAAGAACCTATCAACTCATTAAATTCTGAAATCCGAATAACCTTAGTTTTTATTCTAAGCTCTTTCAACGCCTCAGACACATACTTGAGCAGTGCCATATTATAAAAATTACCCTTGTAGCGGGAGAGTAACATATAGCGCTGGGCATTTGCTGCATAAAATGTATTCAACTTCAATAAAAGCTGCTTCAATTCTTGAGTGAAAGCTTTGCTATCTCCGGGTTCTGCACAATATTTTAAAAAAGTTTTTGTGAGTAGCGAGCTATCTCGGTTAAAAATCGGAAACTTTGTAAAGGAGGCGATTTTATTCAGCGATTTTAGGGTATTTGATTTACCAGGCAAGTCGTTTGGATCGAGATTCAATTGGTCCAAACAATCAATGAGCTCTTTTTGAAGTACCTTAAATGACTCCTCGAGTTGTTTGAGCTCGTTAAAAATAAGACCAAAGTCCCTTTCATCAAATGATAGGGTTTGAAGTAGGTCAATAAAAAAACGATTCTTCTCATTATTTAGAGAAGATGCGAAAGACAGCAAATGTCTTTTAAAGTTCCACTGACCGCCATCTTTAAAATTCGATTTGGCATAGTTTTTCACCAATTTTGTAAGTGCGGTATTTTCCTCCAAACCAATATTGGATAATAGTAGTTCAAGTACTTCATCTAAAACTTCTTTTTCATTTAGGGAAATTTCAAATTCGGTTGGTAAATTTAAATCGTTCGAAAAAGACTTGATCAACCTTAAATTAAACTTATCGATTGTAGATACATTAAAATGCTCATATCCGTGAAGGATCGCCTTTAGTGATTTTGAAGCTCTTTTTTTGATTTCCGCTTCATTGAGACCCAAAACCTCCTTTAGCTCTGAAATAATGGTTTCTATTTTTTTATCGTGCTCGCTGGCATTGTACTTTGCCAACCCGAACAAAGCATCAATTATCCTTGTTTTCATTTCAGAGGATGCCTTGTTTGTAAAAGTTATTGCAACGACACCTTTGTATTTATTGGGTGCCTCGGGTGCGAGCAAGATAGAAAGGTATTCCAAAACAAGTTGGAAAGTTTTCCCGCTTCCCGCCGAAGCATTAAGCACACATAATGGAAATGTATTTCGGTCAATTGAAGCAAGCATTTACAAGGTTGTTTTCTGTAGGCTTAAAAATAGGAAAATCCGATAATTTTAGCGTAATTTTATATATATGATTCGATTTATCATCTGCTTTTTTTGTCTAAATCTATTGCTTCTATCGTGCAAGAAAAGAGGCTGCACCGACATTAATGCTGAAAATTACAATGCAGATGCGACTCATAATGATGGAAGTTGTTCGTATAATAGTGATGACTCAATAAATATAAAGATCATACCGACTTTCAATAACTTAGAGCTAGAACTTGATTCAGTTTACAATACCACTGAAGGTTATGGCGTAAAGTTCTCAACCATTAGTTTTTACATAAGTCAACTCACTCACCAAAATGACACCATTAATGCGTCCTCGTTATACGATTTTCGAGACAATGGCAGTCAGCTACTGTCTGCTGAGTTGGATTATAAGTCATTTCCATCCATACAGGGCTTTATTGGAGTTGATTCGATTAATAACCATAGCGATCCAGCTGCGTTTGATAACGATAATGACTTAAATATTGAAAATGCAGGAACCATGCATTGGGGTTGGAATACAGGGTATATCTTCATTAAGATAGAAGGAAAAGCCGACACCCTGTCAACTGGTTTATTCGATCATAACTTTAGTTTTCATGCGGGAACAGATGCCTTCTACAGGCAGTTTTCATTTGATAATCTCGTATGGGAACAGACAGGTGAGCATGCACACACTGTTACGCTCTCGTTGAGTATGTCAGATTTCCTCAGTTCGGATTCTAATACCATAGATCTGAAGAATGAATTTATAACACATTCGAGCAGTGGGCAGTTTGCTCTTACAGAAAAAGTAGTTGATAATTTTATAAATGCACTATCTCCACAGTGATGATTAGGTTTTTCTTTATCATCATTTTTCTTTCCACCCTTTTTTCTTGTAGAAAAGATAAGGTATCATTTACACCAACACCATTTACCGTAGAAATTCCGTCCCACTTTCCACAAATGCCGATCCCAGAGGACAACCCAATGACAAGGGAAGGTGTTGATTTGGGCAGACATCTTTTTTATGAAACAAAGTTGAGTGGTGACCGAACCATGAGCTGCGCAAGTTGTCATCAAATAAGTAAAGGGTTCGCAGACAACCTGGCTGTTCCTGTTGGGATAGAAGGTGTTCCGGGTACAAGGAATTCAATGCCTCTATTCAATTTAGGTTGGGATGACTTTTATACCTGGGACGGGAGACAAGCTACCCTTGAAGAACAGATATTGGAGCCAGTTCCAAACCCAATCGAAATGCACCTTGCCTGGAAAGATGCCGTATATAGACTTCAGCTGGATGTTGCGTATCGCAACAAATTTTTCCGTGCCTTCGGAGAAGAAGGAATTGATTCAATTAAAGTTTCGAAAGCCATTGCACAATTTATACGAACCATTGTTTCAGGAGCCTCCACCTTTGATGTGATGTATAAATTTGAAAATGGACTAAGCCTTTCTGATAGCGAAAACACGGTCCTTCAAGGTATTGAAGCAGAGACATGGGCAGGCTACGACTTGTTTAAAAGTTTAAATGGTGCCGACTGCTTTCATTGTCACAATGGCCCATTAATGCGTGTCAAAAAATTTAGCAATAACGGTTTGGATATCGCATTTAATGACCAAGGCAGAGCATTGGTCACTCAAAACGATAGTGATAGAGGGAAATTCAAGGTTCCCTCCCTCAGAAATCTATCCGCAACCGGTCCGTATATGCATGATGGAAGATTCAATAGCTTAGAGGAGGTGATCGAACATTACTCAACAGGCATTCAGCAAAGTGAAACACTTGATCCATTAATCGAGTTTTCTAGCCAAGGAGGAGTACAACTTGACGAACTAGAAAAGCAATGGCTCAAAACATTCTTACTCTCACTTAACGATACTAATTACATTAATAATCCTAAATTTAGGGATCCATTCAATTAATTATGGCAACTACATCAAGACATTTAACAACGGAAGAAAAAGCCCTCAAAATAAATTTACAGCCGGATATTTACGGTTGTTTCGCGGAAATAGGTGCAGGCCAAGAGGTTGCTGCAAATTTCTTTAAGGCAGGCGGAAGCTCGGGAACCATAGCATTTAGTCATTCAGCCTACGACATGAAAGTTTCAGACTCCATGTATGGAAAAACCAAAAGATATGTGTGTGAAGAGCGCCTACAAATCATGCTAGATACCGAATTCTCAAACCTGAAAAATACACTTCCTAATAAATATAAGGAGTCAAAATTCTTTGCTTTCTGTAATACGGTTGAATCCTTAAATTACCACAAAACGAATCAAGGCAAAGGTTGGATCGGTATTCGATTTCAATTGGAGCCAGAAACAGAGCCTAATACGGCCGTGCTGCACGTAAAAATGCACGACAATAGCCATAAAGGGCAACAAGAGGCACTCGGAATATTAGGTGTGAACTTAATTCATTCATGCTATCATAAAAACAAAGACATAGATGAATTTCTTGATGGCTTGACGAGACGATTACCACGAGAGCGAATCGAAATTGATATGCTCAGTCTTACAGGGCCAGACTTCGGTAACATAGACAATCGTGTGATTGCCCTAAACTTGGTAAAAAGAGGAATTACGGATGCCACCATGTTTGACCTTTCCCAAAATGTACTTCAACCAACGAATGCGCTCTACAAAAAGAATATATTGCTTACAAGAGGAAGGTTTAGACCGGTGACTAAAGTACACATCGACATGATTGAAAACGGTCGCAAAGCTTTTTCAAAAGAAAAAGACGTCAAAGAAGACAATGTAGCCGTCATTTTTGAATTAACGTTAAAGGACTTGACCGCAGATGGTAAAATATCAGTCCAAGACTTTTTAGACCGAGCAGATTTATTGAGCTCACTTGGATATACGGTGATGGTGTCAAATTATTTGAAACATTACAAAATGGTAGAATACCTTGCCCCCATCTCAAGAGGGAATCTTATTGGTGTAATTCTCGGTGTTTACAACCTAAATACCATTTTTGATGAACGTTACTATGAAAATCTTCCAGGAGGTTTGCTTGAGGCTTTCGGGAGAGGTTTCGGACCAAATATGAAACTTTACGTATACCCCGCTCTAAATGTTGAGGATGGTGAAATTTATCACCTAGACAATATCGAAATTGCCGATAATTTAACGGGACTATTGAGCTACATGCGAGAAAATGATAAAATGAAACCTATTCTTGAATTTGATCCAAAATTGTTACACATCCATTCAGATGACGTACTTTCAAAAATTAGAGCAGGGGCATCAAGTTGGGAAGAAGATGTGCCGCAGTCCGTGGCTAAAGCCATCAAGGCATTTGAGCTTTTCGGTTACCACAAAAAAGAGCTAAAAGTATAATGCCTCATATCAAAAATGCACTAATTCGTTTCAGAATCATTGATAAAATGATTCGAAATAAATACAAGTCATATCCTTCTAAAAAAGAGCTAAGAGAGGCCTGCGAAGAATCTTTATATGGTTCGATTGATGGGGTGCATATTTGTAATAGCACGATTGAAAAAGATCTTTTTAATATGAAAATGGATCATGACGCTCCCATAAAATATAGCAAAAAAAATCGCGGTTATTATTATGAGGACTCGACATATAGCATCAATGATATTCCTCTAAGTGAGGATGAATTAAGCTCCATAAAATATGCAGTAGACACGCTCCATCAATTTAAAGAAACTCCATTTTTTAAAGAGTTTGGGAATGCAATAGATAAAATTGTAGACCGAATATCAGTCGGTGGGGCACAAAATGAAATGTCAAAGTATATACAATTCGAGGCAGCAAATTCGGTGGGGGGAAATGAATTCTTACCTATTCTACTCGAAGCAATTCAACGCAAAAAAAAGGTTTGGTTCATATACACAAGTTTCATCAGAGGGCAGGGGAAACCAAGAAAAGTTTCTCCATTATTTCTCAAAGAGTATAGAAATAGGTGGTACTTGATTTCTTATGATGCGAGTCAAAAAGACATCAGAACATTTGCTCTAGATCGCATGGAGGATCCAAAAATATTAGAAGATGAGCAAATTACACCGCAAGGTTTTGATGCTGATACTTATTTTCAAAATGCAATGGGCATAACCAGTTACAAGGGTGAAGCGAAAAAAATCATCATACAGGCAGATGAAATTGCTTCAAAATACATTAAAAGTCAGCCTATACACCACTCCCAAGAGATCCTAAAGGAATCAAAAGACGGAACTTATTTTACATTCAAACTTTTACTTTCTGAGGAATTAATTCGAACCTTATTAAGTTACGGTGGTGAGATAGAAATCATAGAGCCTGAACAACTAAAAAAAGCATTAAAAGAGCGTATTTCAGCAATGAAGAAGCGCTATAATTTGTAATTCAGGAAGGAAGGAATTGTTAATTTTACATCACCACAATTATTCTTATGGAAATTAAAATAGAACATCTAGAAGGCGTTTGTCTTATCACATTCAATAGACCAAAAGTCTACAACTCTTTTAACAAAACGATGGCGATGGAACTTCAGCAGGCACTTGATGAATGCGCAGTGGATGAAAAGATTCGCACAATTGTTCTAAAAGGAGAAGGAAAAGCATTTTGTGCCGGACAAGATCTTGCTGAAATTACCGATCCTGAAGGGCCATCACTCAAAAGTATTGTAGGAGAACATTACAACCCTATTATTTCAAGAATACGGACAATAGAAAAACCCGTTATTGCTGCAGTGAACGGAGTTGCTGCAGGTGCGGGAGCTAATATAGCCTTGGCCTGTGATATTGTCTTTGCAAAAAAAAGCAGCTCTTTCATTCAAGCATTTTCTAAAATTGGCCTCATTCCAGACTCAGGCGGGACATACTTCCTGCCAAGAATCATAGGTTTTCAAAAGGCGATGGCTTTAATGATGACTGGAGATAAAATTTCAGCTCAAGAAGCTGAAGAAATGAAAATGATCTACAGAGCCATCAACGATGAAGATTTTGATGAAACCGTTATGACCTTTGCAGAAAAACTATCGAAAATGCCCACAAAGGCATTGGGGTTGACAAAAAAAGCGGTCAACAGTAGTTATGATAACACAATGCAAGAACAATTAGATTTAGAAGAAAATCTTCAAAATGAAGCGGGACAAACTGATGATTTCAACGAGGGTGTTCAGGCATTTTTAGAAAAAAGAACACCAAAATTTAAAGGAAAATGATCGAAACAATAGGCGTAGTCGGAGCCGGTACTATGGGGATTGGAATTGCTCAAATTGCCGCCCAAAATAAGCACCAAGTTATTCTTTATGACCACAACGAGGCACAATTAGAAAAATCGAAATCTGGGCTTGAAAAAGTACTGAATAGGCTGGTGGAAAAAGAAAGAATTTCAGACAACGAAAGAAAAAATATACTCACCAGAGTATTGTTCACAAATAAAATTAGCGAGCTATGGCCTTGCGGTTTAGTGATTGAAGCAATTATTGAGTCCATCCAAATCAAGCACGAAGTTTTCGCTTCACTTGAAGATGTCGTATCAGAGCATTGTATTTTGGCAACGAATACCTCCTCGCTGTCTATAGCGTCTATTGGTGCCGCGTTGAAAACATCTGAGCGTGTTATTGGCATACATTTCTTTAATCCGGCCCCCTTGATGCCTTTGGTAGAAATAATTCCAGCCATTCAGACTGCTGAGCAAACCACCAAAATTTGTAAGGACCTCATTGCTAAATGGGGGAAAACTGTTGTTCTATGTAAAGATACGCCCGGTTTCATTGTGAATCGTGTAGCACGGCCTTTTTACGGGGAGGCACTGCGCATTTATGAGGAGGGAATAGCTGATTTTGTAACCATAGATTGGGCACTGACCGAAAAAGGAGGTTTTAGAATGGGGCCATTTACATTAATGGACTACATTGGGAATGATGTCAATTTTGCAGTAACAGAATCAGTATTCAAAGCATTCTTTTACGATCCAAGATTCAAACCATCACTCACACAAAAGCGCTATGCCGAGGCCGGATTCTTTGGAAGAAAATCTGGGCGTGGTTATTATGATTACGAAAACATAAAATTAAATCCCAAACCCCAAACAAATGATGCTTTGGGTGAAAGAATTTTGAACCGTATTTTATGTTTGCTCGTCAATGAGGCGATTGATGCCGTATTTATGGGAGTCGCTTCCATTGAAGATGTAGATTTAGCGATGACAAAGGGCGTAAATTACCCCAAAGGACTACTTAAATGGGGAGACGAAATAGGTCTAAATAAAATACTAAACCAACTCCAAGAGCTATTTGACTATTATGGAGAGGACAGATACCGACCGAACCCTCTTTTGCGAAAAATGGTAGAAGAAAATAAGCAGTTTTATCCATAATATTTCCATCTGATTTTAGTACCTTCGCACCTCAATAATAAAAACTTATGGCTTACTTATTTACATCAGAATCTGTTTCTGAGGGGCATCCAGATAAGGTTGCAGACCAAATATCCGACGCCCTTATTGATAACTTTCTTGCATTTGATCCTGATTCGAAAGTTGCTTGCGAAACACTAGTCACCACAGGTCAAGTTGTTTTAGCTGGAGAAGTTAAATCACACACCTATCTCGATGTTCAAAAAATAGCTCGAGATGTCATTAACAAAATTGGCTACACCAAAAGTGAGTACATGTTTGATGGAAACTCCTGCGGTGTGTTTTCCGCAATACATGAACAATCTTCAGATATTAATCAGGGCGTTGAACGAGAAGTTAAAGAAGAACAAGGTGCCGGGGACCAAGGGATGATGTTCGGATACGCAACAAATGAAACCGAAAGTTTTATGCCGCTTCCTTTGGAAATTTCTCATCTATTGTTAATGGAACTTGCTGCACTAAGAAGAGAAAACAAAGAAATTACTTATTTACGACCAGATTCTAAGTCACAGGTCACCATTGAATATTCTGATGACAATAAACCCATTCGTATTGATGCTATTGTTCTATCCACTCAACATGATGATTTTTCAGGCGAAGCTGAAATGCTTGACAAGATCAAAAAAGATGTGGTTGAAATATTGATTCCGAGGGTCAAGGCCTTGCTTCCAAAAGAGACGCAGGCACTTTTCACAGATGAAATAACATACCATGTAAATCCGACAGGAGTATTCGTTATTGGAGGTCCACACGGAGATACAGGGCTTACGGGAAGAAAAATTATTGTTGATACTTATGGCGGAAAAGGAGCACACGGTGGAGGTGCATTTTCCGGGAAAGACCCCTCAAAGGTAGACCGTTCAGCAGCATATGCAACAAGGCACATCGCGAAAAATGCAGTTGCCGCGGGCTTGTGCGATGAAATATTGGTTCAAGTTGCCTATGCGATTGGTGTCGCAAAACCTATGGGTCTTTATGTAGATACTTATGGCACGTCAAGAATAGGTCTGACGGACGGAGAAATCGCAAGGAAATTGGAGAATATATTTGACATGAGGCCTTTTGCAATTGAAACAAGGTTTAATCTTAGAACGCCCATCTACTCGGAAACAGCCGCTTACGGTCACATGGGTAGACCTTGTGTGAACGTTCAAAAAAAGTTTAAAGATGCATCAGGGCAAGTAAAAAATATTGATGTTAAGCTATTCCCTTGGGAAGAGTTAAGCTATGTGGATAAGGTCAAAGAAGAATTTGATATTTAAACCACTCAAAAAAAATAACTTAAAGGACCACATTTGGTCCTTTTTTTTTGTCAAAAAGATAGATTAAAAGAGATAAGCCAAAGGGGCGCTCCGAAAGTAAGGAAAAAGTAATATTTTTACGGAAAGGCAATCAGAACAAAACCATATAAATTCTTGACCATGCACAAATTATTTTTGATCCTTATTGTTCTATCGACATCGGTGATCGCGTCCGGACAAAAAATAACAACTATGGATAAGCTGATCTCAAAAAAATTAATTAGCGAAGGAAAAGAGCTTTTTTACGCTGGTCGCACAAGTGAAGCTATGCTCACTTTTAAGAGAGCAAAGCTGAAAAACCCTAAGTCAGGAGAGGCTCACTTTCAGTTGAGTATTGCTCAATTTTACTTGAGAGATTATTACAATGCCCATGAAAATGCCAGACGAGCAGAACAGTTAATCACAAAGAGAAAAGATGGTGAATATTATTACTACATTGGGAGAATATACCACACGGTAAACCTGATTGATTCTGCCAAATTATTTTACTCAATATCAAAAGATAAATTAGGCCCTCGGATTTCAAAGGATTATGATTTAGATATTTTACTGCAGCAATGTGACTTTGTAAACTCCGAAATGAAAAAAGGAGTAAAAAATATTCGCGAACCATTTTCTGGAGCTGTAAACTCAAAATATGATGAATATGGCGCTATATTAATTTACGACCAAAAAAGACTACATTTCACCGCAAGACAACCTGAGTCAACAGGAAACAATATTAATTATGATGACCAAAAGTTTTTTGAAGACATTTATCGCGCGGATTGGGACAATAAGAGAAAAGATTGGGTAATAAATACTGAGTACATGGAAGATTACAATACAGAAGGATTTGATGCCTTGAATTTTATTTCACGAAATGAGGACTATGGATTGTTGACCATCAACACCTCTGCAACGATTGAAAAATCGACAACAAGTTCAGAAATATTTGAATTCGAGGTGGACGAAGAAGACTCATCGTGGTTCATTGATCCTATAAAATCCGAATCCATCAATACAAGTTATTTCGAAGGCGCTGCAACTATTTCAGATACCACTTACGATGAAGATGAAAACACCAAACAAACCATGATTTTCGTCAGTGACCGAAAAGCGGAGAAAACCTTAACAGACTTGTACACGGCTGAACGTATAAATGATCAATGGAAAGAGGCCAAACCTTTGTCTGAAGTAAATACGACAGGAAGAGAGACTACACCATTTATTACAGGAGATGGGCAATATCTATTTTTTAGTAGTGATGGCTTGAATGGCATGGGAGGATATGATGTATATTATTGTCGACTTATCAACAACAAATGGAGTGAACCTATAAACCTCGGTGCATCGGTGAATACCGTGCACGATGATACTCATTTTCAGTATTTTCCAGAATATAAGCTGGGTACAGTGTCGGCCGTGAATGACCTCAATGGATATTTTAGCTACGATATCTTTAAGATTGACCTAAGTGAATCAGATTTTCCTTTTGTACTCAAATAAATATTAATACCTAGGCTTAATAACAATCTATGCCGCGTTATTTTTTCGAAATTTCATATGATGGAACCCACTTTTTAGGTTGGCAGAAACAGGCAAAAGGTTCGACAGTACAGGGAAATATTGAAAGTGCCCTAAGTAAATTGTGCTCGATGAAACCCGTTTCCATAATGGGCTGTGGACGAACCGATACCGGGGTACATGCAAAGAAATATTTTTTTCATACCGATCTTGATACACAAATAGATGTAGCTCAACATAAATACAAGCTTAATATAATGCTTGACAAAACGATTGCAGTTCATAATATTTTTGCTGTTCCAGATGACCTACATGCACGGTTCAATGCAATTCAAAGGACGTATAAATATTTCATCCATTTTGACAAAGATGCATTCAAGGAAAATAAGTCATGGTGGATTTCTCAAGAATTAGACCTGACACAAATGAAAAAAGCAGCAAAATTATTAATTGGTGAGATTGACTTTGAAGCATTCGCAAAAAAGCACACTGATGTTAAAACGCATGTTTGTGCTGTGACAAAAGCAGATTTTATTTTAAAGGACGGTGGATTAATTTTCGAAATTTCAGCAAATCGCTTTTTAAGGAACATGGTTCGTTCAATTGTTGGAACACTTGTTGATGTAGGCCTAAAAAAGATGAGTGTAGAAGAATTCAGACAGGTTATTTCCTCGAAGTCGAGACAAAATACGGGAGCTTCCGCTCCCGCAGCAGGTTTGTTTTTATGGAATGTCGTATACTGATGTCGTATACTTTTATTTTAAATGCTAGCCCCTTCTGTCAGCACCTCTCTATTTACTTTCTTAAACAATCCCTGAAGGACTCTTCCGGGGCCAACTTCAATTATATGACTTGCACCATCACTTAAAATTCGCTCCATAATTTGAGTCCACTTAACAGCACCGGTAAGCTGCAATACTAAATTCTTTTTTATTTCAAGTGGATCTGAAACAGGCTGCGCATTCACATTCTGATAAACAGGACAAATTGGTGCATTGAATGTTGTTGCTTCTATTGCAGCAGCCAATTCTTCTCGCGCTGGCTCCATTAATGGTGAGTGAAAAGCACCTCCAACCGGAAGCACCATGGCACGTCTCGCTCCTGCCTCACTCAGCTTAGCACATGCCTTCTCCACGGCCGGAATCGATCCTGAAATCACAAGCTGACCAGGGCAGTTGTAATTGGCAGGCACAACAATACCATCAATACTTGCACAAATTTCCTCCACATTGGCATCTTCCAACCCTAAAATTGCAGCCATAGTAGATGGTTCTTTTTCACATGCCTTTTGCATTGCCAAAGCACGTTTTGAAACTAGAGATAAACCATCTTCAAAACTCAAAGAACGATTGGCTACCAGAGCAGAAAATTCACCTAATGAATGACCGGCAACCATATCTGGAGAAAATGAATCTCCCAAACACGCAGCTAAAATTGTAGAGTGTAGAAATATAGCAGGCTGAGTAACCTTCGTCTGTTTTAATTCATCAGCGGTTCCTTCAAACATTATTTTTTGAATATCAAAACCTAAAATGTCATTTCCTTTTGAAAATAATTCTTTGGCTAAAGGAGAAGCTTCATAAAGCTCCTTCCCCATTCCGGAAAATTGAGCGCCTTGACCCGGAAAAACGTATGCTTTCATATTGATTCTATTTTGCACAAAAGTAAAAGAAGTATTAGAATATTAAAATTGTCCATCAGAATGATATTTACCCTTTTTGTAAACTTTCACCTTCATAATGATTCCATCAATATCATATTCATAAACCTTCCCGTCCCATAAAGAGCCATTTCGAAAGGTGCCATCCATCCATATCTCATCATTTTTATTATACACCTTATTGTATCCAAATTCCTCAAATCGAACACCTCTTGTATTCGGTGCAACAACCCGAGGAGGTATCAAAGATTTATCTTTCTCAATCTCAATCGGCTTTTCAATTGAAGGTTCATAGGTAATAATAGATTCCTTATTTCCCGTATCATCTAACTTCACCTCATACTTCAGAGATCCATTGCGATAATAATGCTTGACCGTGCCAAAAGGACGACCATTTTTTGCCGAATACTCGAGTTGCAAATTGCCATTCTTATGGAAATATTGAATCTTGCCCGATTCTTCTCCATTGTTGTTGTAGTTTCCTTTGTATGCCACTTTGCCATTATTGTAATAGCGGATGCAGTTGCCCTTATACTTATTTTGAATAAACGTAGCCTCCTCCATCTTTTTTGAATTTCTGTGGTAGCGTATATAAAACCCTTCAGGTCTATTGTTTCTATAATTACCCTTAAGCTTTGGTGTTTTTCCATCCCTATGGTAACGCAGCCAGATGCCCTCCTTCCTACCATTGATAAAATTTCCTTCTTCAACCACCGAATTGTCAGCATGCCCCGAGGCTGGATGATCTTTCCCTTTAAATACCCATTTACCAGATTTACGACCTGAAGTATTTAATTTATTTTGAGCAAAATTTTCCTTGCAGAAAAAACAGAGCAAAATAATTGAAAGCAGTGCTTTTATATTCATAAGCCTAAAATACGAATCTATTCGATTTAAGCAGGTCAAAAAAGGATGGAAATTGTGAATAAAAAAAACCTAAATTCAGCCTCTAAAGAATAGTTCTAATTACTTTTGTAAGGGAAAAACTTATGATTTCAATAGATCCAAAAAATATAGAAGTTCCACAGCTGCATCGCTACCTTTTGGGAGCCGTTGGACCAAGACCTATCGCATTTGCGTCAACAATGGATCGCAATAAAGTTTCAAATCTTGCACCTTTTAGTTTTTTTAATGCTTTCAGTGCCAACCCGCCAATTCTTGTATTTTCACCTGCGCGGTCTGGAAGGACCAACACAACGAAAGACACTTACAATAACGTGAAGGAACTACCTGAGGTAGTCATCAATGTCGTGAACTATAATCTTGTGCATCAGATGAGCCTTGCAAGCTCTCCCTATCCATCAAATATCGATGAGTTTGTAAAAAGCGGTTTGACACCAATCGCATCAGAGCTTGTCAAACCATTTCGAATTAAGGAATCACCTGTTCAATTTGAATGTCGTGTAAATCAAGTCATAGAGCTTGGTGAACAAGGTGGGGCAGGAAATTTAATCATTTGTGAAGTACTAAAAATACATATTTGTAAAGAGGTACTTGATGAAAAAGGCATGATCGACCAGCATAAAATTGACTTGGTTTCAAGAATGGGCGGAAATTGGTATTGTCGTGCAGAAGAAAATTCAATGTTTGAGATTCCTAAACCGATTACGACATGCGGCATTGGATACGATGAATTGCCTCAAGATATTTTGAATAGTCAGATACTGACAGCTAATAATTTAGGTCAATTGGCCGGCATAGAATCTATTCCAAATGAAACTGATGTAAATGAGTATAAACTCCTTGAATTAAGTGAATTGTTTTTATCTTTGGAAGACGACGCCCAACAGCTAGAAATTGAAATCCACAAGAAGGCAAAACTACTTCTAGAGGAAAACCTTTTGGAGGAAGCCTGGTTGACGCTTCTTTCTTTTAATAATTAAATATACAACAACAAAATGTACAAATTCCAAGGAAAAATTAAAGTCATTAATGACACACAAGTAATCAGCGAAAAATTCAAGAAAAGAGAATTTGTCGTAACTGATACCTCATCTATGTATCCTCAAGACGTAATGTTCCAATCTGTTCAGGACAAATGTGACATGCTCAATGGATACGCCGTAGAGGATCAAGTTGAAGTTTCTTTCAACCTCAGGGGACGTGAATGGACAAGTCCAGACGGTGTCGTTAAGTACTTCAATACACTTGATGCATGGAGAATTGAAAAAATGGGTCAAGGCGGTGGAATCCCTGCAGCAGGTCCATCTGACATGTCATTAGATGCGCAGACCCCGACTGAGACAAAGGCCAGTGCTGAAGAAAAAGACGATCTTCCGTTCTAGGCAAACATATGATTATTAAAAACGGGGCTTAGGCCCCTTTTTTTTTGTCAATTCAGCCAAATCTCTCCAGAAATCAGGATAACTTTTGTCGACAGCCTCCGCATCTGAAATCGCAATACCATGCTTTAACTGCAAACCAACAATGGCTAAGCACATGGCAATTCTATGGTCCCCGTGCGCATGAACTGAACTAGAATAAAGTTCCCCTTTACGTACAAATAGGACATCGTCTTCAACTCTAAGTTCTGCACCAATCTTTGTAAATTCGCTCAGCAATGTTTGAATCCTATTGCTTTCTTTATTGAGCAATCGGTGCACCCCTTTGATTCTAGAAACCCCCTCACAAAATACAGCATATGAAACCAATGCAGGAAATAAATCCGGGCAGTTTGTAGCATCAAAATCAAAAGAAATAAGCGGACATTTACCTAGCGTGTATGTACCTTTTTGGTCATAAATATTATCGGTAAATAGATCAATGAGTCTTCTGTCTGCTTGTAAAGATTGTGTGTTCAATCCTTTAATTTTTATTTCATGTCCTAAAGCCGCAGCAATAAACCAATAGCTTGCCGCACTCCAATCTCCTTCTACGAAATACCTTGTTGGTTCATATTTCATATCGGATTTAATTGTAAAAACATACCCCTGATCAATACCAATGTCTAATCCGAATTTCTGCAAAGTATCGATGGTCATGTCAACATATGGAGAGCTTTTTAGATTCACAGCAGTTAATTTTACATCTCGCTTCAGCATGGGCAGCCCCATGAGTAAGCCAGACAAAAATTGGGAAGTTTGACTGCTGTCAATTACAATTGTTTTACCGCTAAATCGCCCACGAATAATATAGGGGAGCTTTCCATTTTTTGATTGAATTTTAATACCATGCTCAATACCAAACTTATCAATAAAGTCATGATTTCGTTCGAGTAGAGAACCCTTTCCATCGAGATGATAAACACCTTCATTAACAGAGCAGATAGCAGCGATCAAACGAAAGGTCAAACCACTTTCTCCGCAATTAAAACTGGCTTTTTGAGGAAAACGAGATACGCCTGTAATGGAAACGCTATTTTTATTTTCAAAAACAGTTGCACCAATTTGCTTGACACAAGCTAGCATTGTACGCACATCATCACAAGTACCTATGTTATGTATTTCAGATTTACCTTCGCACAATGAAGCGGCTAAAATCGCTCGTTGCGCATCACTTTTTGATGCGGGTATGTAAAGTGCCCCAGACAGACGACTTTGCTCTATCTTATGAATCATGAATGTTTATTGTCTTTGGGTTCATTACTCGCGTTTGATGACGAATAGATTCCTGATGAATCGCATCCATAAGCGTTCGGACAAACTGATTTGTTAGATGATAGTCATCACTCTGTGTCAATCGCTTAGAAATAAGCTTATTCCAATGCTCTTGTTGCAGAACCGTAATATTGTTTTCTCTTTTCAAAATACCAACCTCTTCACTTAACTGCATTCGATCGCTTAGGATGGCAAAGAGTTGGTCATCTAAAATGGACACTTTATCTCTAATTTCATCAATCATCGTTGCCACATCCTGTGAAAAATTCGGTTGCCTTAAAACCAATTTTTCAATTAAATCAAACAGCCCATTTGCATCTAACTGTTGTTTTGCGTCAGACCAAGCGAGCTCCGGATTAGGATGCGTTTCAATCATCAATCCATCAAAATTCAAATCCATCGCATACTGACTTACCTCTAAAAGTAGGTCACGATTTCCGGTAATATGACTTGGATCACATATCATAGGGACATCGGGACGTTTTTCACTAAAGGCAATGGGTATCTCCCAACTTGGTACGTTCCTATACTTGGCATGGTTATACATAGAGAAACCTCTGTGCACTGCAGTAAGATCGTGTAAACCAGCGTTATTGAATCGCTCAAAAGCACCTAGCCATAATTCTAGATCAGGATTGATTGGGTTTTTAATTAAAATAGAGGTATTTGTCCCCTTTAAAGCATCTGCAATCTCTTGCACCGCAAATGGGTTTACGGTTGTTCTTGCGCCAATCCATAATGCATCTACTCCAGCCTTAAGGGCCGCCTGGACATGAGATTTATTGGCAACCTCAGTACAGGTCGGTAAGCCATGTTCTTTACCTGCCTCAACGAGCCAAGGAAGTGCTTTTTCACCCAAACCTTCAAAACTATCAGGATGCGTTCTTGGTTTCCAGATTCCAGCACGAAAAAGATTTACGGTTGAACTTCTTGAAAGTGACCGGGCAATTTGATCCATCTGTTCTCTACTCTCTGCACTACATGGGCCTGCAATAACAAAAAGTTTTGATTGATTTCGGATATTATTGACAAGCTTTCCTTTCATTTACAAGCCTTTTTGTGTAACAATTTAAAGTTAATGATATAACGGTATCGAACCTGATTTAGTTCAAAAAATAAGCCGTAATCCTTGAGACAAAATAGAGTCACTACGCTTATTCCTTTACTTGATCCCCAATAGAGCCCTTACTCTAAATTTCTCTCGAATAACACACAAGTGGGATTAGCAAGAACCCTAAAAATATGAGAAATAATTCAAGCATCATTTTATTCCCGTATAAATCTTTAGCGAAAATCTCAAAAAATTGAATGCTGCTATGAGAATTGAGCGTATTTTTATTTTCAAATAATAAAATAGAAACATGGCATCATCAACTGCTTATATCATTATGTTAGACGCTAAAACTGGAGTCTTTACACTAATCTCTGAAAAAGATGAACTTACCATTGACAAAAGCCATAAAAAATACGAATGGTTGAAGGGGCAAGAGGCTGGTCGAATTGTAAAAATTTCAGAAAAAGGAAGATGGAATTCTTCCAGAGACTACAATAATCTATACCAAAGCATCAAGCCAAAGAGAAAGGCTCCAAAAAAGCAAAAAATCGCAAAGACAAACAAAGATAAAGCCGGAGCATATTGTTTTTCTTTCGATGAAAAAAAGAATCATTTTCTACTTATTGATTCAAAGGGAACGCAGGTTCAAATTAACTCGGCACACAAAAAGTTCGAATGGCTGCAATCTCAAGACACAGGTCGTATTATAAAAATTTCTGAAAAAGGCAGGTGGAACTCCTCTAAAGACTATGACGGCCTGTATGATGAGATAAATTCCTCACTGTCAAAGAAAAAAAGTTCGGTCGAAAGATCAGTCAAAATAAAAGTTAAAAAATCTAAATCAATTGAAACTAAACCTACCAAGTCAAATACTAATGAATTAGCTAATTTAAAAGATACGGTTCATCATCTTAAAGACAAATTAGATAAGCGAGAAAAAGAATGGAGAGGTTTGTTGAAAGCTAAAAAATTTGATAAAAGCGTTATAAATCAACTAAAAAAAGAGGTTTCTAATCGAAATAAAAAAATTGAATTGCTGGAGAATCAAATAACACAATTAAAAAAGTCCAAGTCACTAACTTCAAAACCAAAGCCATCAAAACCTAAAAAAGTAGAAAAAAAACAATGGGAAGCAAGATTTACTGTTACTGAATCTGCTATTAACATTTATTCGAAAAAGAGAAGTAAAAAAACTAAACGTGTCAAAATAACTACCAAACCATTGGAAAAAAAACCTTCTGAAAGATTTTTAAAACAACAACTCAAGTTGCAGGTGGCTAATAATTATAATTATAACGTTCAGATTATTAGTGGTTTGCATTATGCATATCATAACACCGAGTGTCCAAAAATATCAAATATAATCTTAGAATGGATTAGGGAATATTAGTAACTTTTCTAAAACGGTTATTTCTAACCCCCTTTGCTTAATTTAAATAAAGATTCTACAACAAGCCCCCTAACCCCTCATTCTAATCTTAGGATTAAATCTAAAAATCAATGCTTTTATGAGAATTGAGCGTATTTTTACTATCAACTAATAAAATAGAAACATGGCATCATCAACTGCTTATATCATTATGTTAGACGCTAAAACTGGAGTCTTTACACTAATCTCTGAAAAAGATGAACTTACCATTGACAAAAGCCATAAAAAATACGAATGGTTGAAGGGGCAAGAGGCTGGTCGAATTGTAAAAATTTCAGAAAAAGGAAGATGGAATTCTTCCAAAGACTACAATAATCTATACCAAAGCATTAAGCCAAAGAAAAAGACCGCAAAAAAGGAAAAAATCGCAAAGACAAATAAAGATAAGGCTGGCGAATATTGTTTTTCTTTAGATGAAAAAAAGAATCATTTTATACTTATTGAGTCAAAAGGAACGCAAATTCAAATTAACTCTGAGCACAAAAAGTTTGAATGGCTTCAATCACAAGAAACAGGTCGTGTTATAAAAATTTCTGAAAAAGGCAGGTGGAACTCTTCTAAAGACTATAAGGGCCTGTATGATGAGATAAATTCTACACATAGGAAACAAGCCAAGCCGAGTGTTACCAAGCCCATAACCCAAAAGCCTAAATCCGATAATTCTGATGAAATAAAGAGGTTAAAGAAAGAGATAAAGCATTCACAGTCTACAATTCATAATATAAGAGATGAATTGAAAAGACTCGGTTCGAATTACAATGAATTAAAGAGAGAAAATGCCAAATTACAGAATGAAAAAAATGCCGCAGAAAAAGCAAAAAAAAAGGCGGAATCTGATAAGGATTTATACGTGAGATTGTGGAATAAGGAAAGGGCCAAGTCACGAACTGCACAGCGTAAGGTTTCAAAACCTAAAAAAGTTGCAGTATCACCAAAAAAATATGAAGCAAAAATTACCGCAAATTATTCTTTTATTAGCTTTTATGGTGATAAAGGTTCGGAGGCCTTAGATATTGAGATAGTTACCTTACCCCTATCAAAAAAGCCAACACAAAGTTTTTTTAAAGCATTTCTAAAAAGTGTTTCGGCGGATACGAGCAATAGACAAGATTATAAAATGAGGAAAGTGGGGATATTCAAATGTTATGGTATTGGTTATATTAACCCATTGCACAAAAAAAGAAAAATTTCAGGCATAGAAATAATGTATATTAAAGAAAGATGATTAAAATTTAAAATCAAATAAGCCAAACATTTCTAAGATAAAAACATAGCCAAAACTCCGCCAACAAGAATACACAGAAGCTTTAATAGATTGATCCGATGGTTTTCAGAAGTTTCAAAAATAATTGTTGTAGAGATATGTAAGAACATACCAACGACAATGGCTAAAATGACATGAACATCGAGCCCTACGTCTTCTGGATTGACGTAAAGACCGATTACTGCACCAAGTGGGGTTGTTAAGGCAAATAATATTAAAAATAGCCATGACTTGCGTATGCCCATATTCGAATCAACAAATAAAGACATTAGTGCTATTGCCACAGGTATTTGATGAAATAGAATACCCCAAAACAAGGAACCATGACCATGTCCAATATGAGATGCGTGACCTCCCTCAACATTTCCCAATGGAAATCCTTCAATGATCGAATGAATAGACAAAGCAAGAAATAAGGTTAAAGGAACACTCAATCCAGCCTTGGAATCAGTGTGGCCATGTTCAATTCCACCTGAAAAATATTCTAGAATGAGCTGGAGTAAAAACCCTATTAAAATATAGAGGCCGGTGGTTTCAAAGTCATGCTGATATAAATCTGGCAATAAATGACAAAAAACGATTGCCAATAAAAAGCCCCCGCTAAAAGCCAAGGTCAATTTGATCGTGTGCCTTTTATAATTCGCCTTTAAATAAGAAACCAAAAGCCCACCTAATAGGACTGATAAAATCAAAAAAACCTGAAGTAAAATAAAGCTCATTATTTCCGCGTTGCAAGAATAATCAAACGTTCTGATTCACTAGGAGCATAATTTTCTAAATCAAAAGATCCGAATATAAAATCTACCTCAAAATAAGGACTCAATAATTCCATAAATTGTTCTTTTTCTATTGCCTGTACTTTTTCCTGGTAACGGTAGCTTTCACTTTTGTCATCAAAAGCAATGGTCTTGATAATATGTGTCCCCGTATATTCTCTGGAAATATTAAATTCAATATCATTTACTCGTTTTTTTTCGAATGGAACAAGACCACTAACAACTTTCTTCGCATTCATGAAATCAATAACGAGTCTTCCTCCAGGCGCTAACATTTGTGCCATAGAGCGGCAAACTAGCTCATTTTCTTTATGAGAATCGAAATACCCGAAACTTGTAAATAAATTAAATATTGCGTCGAACGTTCTTCCTTCAACTGGTTCACGCATATCGTGAACATCAAAAGATAAATTCGGATTTTCATGCAATTTTGCATGAGTGATGCTCTTTGATGATAGATCAACGCCCAAAACCTTAAACCCGTTAGAATTGAGTGTTATAGAGTGTCTTCCTTTTCCACAAGCTAAATCAAGCAA
>CAJXCU010000036.1 GCA_913051935.1 uncultured Flavobacteriales bacterium | reverse complement strand
TTTATAATTCTTCTACAAAAGAACACATTGAAAACGAGTTTCCTCCTAATTTTTGTATTATTTATTTACACTGTCAGCTACGGCCAAAAGAAAGTAGGTCTCGTATTGAGCGGCGGAGGTGCCGCTGCCTTGGCACATGTCGGTGTCTTAAAAGCGTTAGAGGAATTTCATATTCCTATTGATTGTATCGCAGGTTCATCCGCAGGTGCTTTGGTTGGTAGTCTCTATTCATGTGGCTACAGCCCAAAGGAGATTGAACAATTTATACTTTCAGAAGATTTCTTGCTCATGTCCAAGGGAGGTATTCGACCAGAGAATCACTTCTTAATTCGTGAAAAGGAATATGATGCATCAACTTTAGGCTTTTCGCTTGCAAAGGACAGTATAATCAGAAAGTCGATTCCATTAAATTTTGTAACTCCAACCTTATTGGATTTCGAAATGCTCAAGGTCATGGGACATACCAGTGCATCAGTTGGACATAATTTCGATCAGTTATTTGTTCCTTTTCGTTGCGTCGCATCTGATGTTCATGGCAAGAATAGCGTTACCTTTTCAAGAGGAAACCTAAATGAAGCTGTACGGGCATCAATGACTTATCCCCTGTATGTCAACCCCATTAAGATTGGCGGAGTCATCTATTTTGATGGAGGGATGTATAACAATTTTCCCTCTAATGTGATGTGTGATGATTTTAGTCCAGATTTTATTATTGGAAGTAATGTTTCGAGTAACATGGAGCTACCTGATGAACGAGATATGTTTGGTGTGCTGCGATCCATGCTTACTACGCCCACTAATTATGATTTGGCTTGCAGTGATGGGATTGTTATTGAAGCCAAGACAGATATTGGCGTTTTTGAATTTGAACGCGCAAAGGAAGCGATTGAGGAGGGCTATAAAAAAACCCTGGAGCAAATTGAGGCAATTTCAGAGCGAATCGGAAGAAAAGTGGATTCTAAACTTTTGTTTGTAAAACGAAATAATTTTAGAGAAAGTTTGCCCGAGCTAAAGATCTCATCTATCGAGACCCATAATGGAAAGTCAAAAGAGGTACTCTTTGCGAGTAGAAGCTTGATGCGAAAGAAGAAAACAGAGGTACTCCCAGAAGATCTATTTGAGAAACGGTATTTTAGGTTGAGTGCTACACCGTCTATATGGTATATGTATCCGAATCTTTCCATGAAAAGTGACTCGACTTACCATTTAAATCTGAAAATCAATAAAGCGAAAGAGTTTACTGTCGATGTTGGTGGTCATTTTTCATCCCGGCCTGTAAATACGGGCTATTTGGGGTTGGGGTATCAAAATATGGGTAAAAGTGCATTTACCGTTCATGCTGAATCTTACTTCGGTAAATTTTATGGGTCTATTAATACAAATTTTGAACTTAGTTTACCTTCTACGATTCCCATTTCGATTTCGGGTTATTATACGATGAATAGATGGGATTTCTTTAGAAGCTTTGCCACCTTTTTTGAGGATGTCCGCCCGTCTTTTTTGGTCCAATTTGAGATGTATGGTGGTCTTTCTTTAAAATCAACATGGAGAAACAACTCGTATTCTCAATTAGACTACAGAGTTTTTGGTTTAGAAGACGATTATTATCAGATTGATGATTTTACCAATGCTGATACGGCTGATTTTACAAGGTTTGAGGGTAATTCTTTGTCTTATGCATTTAAGCATAATACTTTAAATCGAAGGCAATTTTCCAGTTCCGGAAGTTGTTTTAGTTTCTCTGCGCGCTATGTTTCCGGGAGAGAAACTTCTTACCCAGGCTCAACGTCGCTATTTAAAGATACCATTTCTAATAGTCACAAGTGGTTAACATTTAGTAGTGAATTTCAAATTTTTCCGATTGATGAAAAGCTTTTTCACCTGGGGGTAAGCGGAAAAGGGGTATGGAGTAGCCAAACCTTGTTTGCAAATTATACGGCCTCCTTATTGTCTAGTCCGAGTTTTGATTTAATTCCAGATACAAAAACATTTTTTTTGCCAGAATTTAGGTCCCCTCAATTTTTGGGAGCTGGTTTGAATTTTATTTTTTCATTCAATCCTAAAGTTGATTTTCGGGTAGACGGGTATATATATCAACCTATACTTACCCTTTCGAAGGTTGGTAATGTTTCTTATCAATATGCAAAACCAATAAGTGATGCCGAGTTTTTGACATCCACCTCAATCATATTTCACAGTCTGGTAGGTCCGATTCGGGCAACTTTAAATTATTTCCCGAAACAAAAAGAGCCGCTCTCCTTTCAAGTGAGCTATGGATATGTTATTTTTAATGAACGCGCAATACGTTAAATGAAGTAAGATGAAGAAAAGAATTTGTGGGATTCAACAAATGGGTATAGGTGTGCCCGATGTTCAGGGTGCATGGGCTTGGTACAGAAAAAATTTCGGAGTAGATGTTCGGATTTTTGAGGAGGCTGCTGAAGCTCCTTTGATGATTGATTATACTGGCGGTGTAGTTCAGTCTAGAACGGCAACGTTGGCCCTGAGCATGGATGGCGGTGGTGGTTTTGAAATTTGGCAATTTACCTCTCGTACAACAGAAAAGGCTGCATTTGAATTGCAGCTTGGTGATTATGGTATGATTGCGTGTAAAATAAAATCTCGAGATGTCAACGCAACGCACCAAAACATGCTTAAAAATGGAGTGAAGGAACTTTCTAATATTTCGAGAACAGAAAATAATAAAGACCACTTTTATGTAAAAGGCCCCAATGGAAATATTTTTGAGGTTATTGAGGCATCAAATTGGTTTTCAAAAACAAATCATCCTTCTCATTGTGGTGGAGTTTATGGTTCAATCATCGGTGTTTCTGATATCGACAAATCAATGAATTTATATCGAGATATTTTAAATTATGATGAGGTTGTTTATGATAAAACTGGTCATTTCGAGGACCTGAAATTCTTTTCATCAGGCTCAGGGGTATTCAGACGTGTTTTACTCAAGCATCGTGAGAAAAGAACCGGACCATTTGCACCTCTATTAGGTGATTCTACCATCGAATTGGTTCAGTCCATGGACCGCAATGATTGTCGTAAAATATTTGAGAATAGGTTCTGGGGTGATTGGGGCTTTATTCACTTATGCTTTGATGTTCAAGGAATGGATGCCTTAAAGCAAGAATGTGAAGAAAAAGGATTCCCTTTCACTGTTGATAGCTCTGATACTTTTGATATGGGTGAGGCAGGAGGTCGCTTTTCATATGTAGAGGATCCTGATGGGACGTTGATAGAATTTGTAGAAACACATAAGGTACCGATTCTTAAAAAGTTAGGTTGGTACATCCATCTGAAAAACAGAAAGCCTGGTAAATCGCTTCCTAGGTTTATTTTGAAGCTAATGGGATTAAATCGATATAAGGATTAACGATTCAATGCTTTGTAAACCACTTGCTGCATATCCGTCCGGATATTCATATCTCTAATCTTCCAATTTTCTTGATCCGGATGAACTCGATTGGATAAGAAAATAAATATAACCTCGTCTCTTGGGTCGGCCCAAGCAAGGGCTCCCGTGAATCCTGAGTGACCAAAGCTGCTTTGTGAGGCTAATTTATCACAGGTCCCACCGCCATTTTCTCTTGGTCGATCAAAACCAATCGCTCTTCGGTTATTTTCGTATTGCTTTTTTGTGAATTTCTTACGGATTGATTCTGTGAAAAATTCATTTCCAGCATAGCTTCCATTTTGAAGAAAGAGCTGCATAATCGATGCTAAGTCGGCTGCATTACTAAAAATACCGGCATGTCCACCTACACCACCAAGCATGGCAGCTCCTGGGTCGTGAACGTATCCATGAATCAGCTGTTTTCTGAATTTATGGTCATGTTCTGTAGGTACAATTCGTTCTTTTTTAAAATACTTCAAGGGATGATATCGGATATTCTGAAGCCCCATGGGTTCGTATATCGCTCTATGTAAGAATACATCTTGTCCTTCTTCTATGATTGATTCGAATACTTTTTGCGTAAAATAGTAGCATAAATCCGAATACTTATATTTTTTCTGACCTAAAGAGGTACTAAGTATTTTGTCATACATGTATTTCGTATAGTCCTTGTCAATAAAAATATTTTCTGCTACTTCTAAGGAGAATACCGAGTCTTTGCGAGACCTGTAAATTTGAGAATTTAATTCTCCGTCCTGAAGTGTTTTGATGTAGAACGGAATCCAAGATTTTAATCCTGCCTGGTGAGCCATCATTTCACGAATTATAATTTTTTGATAATCCGTATTTCCTGTGAGTTCCGGAATATACTTGCCAAGGGTATCGTCTACATTGAATAGATTGAAATGCTCTAGATACATCGCTAGAAGTGTGCTTCCTGCAATTTTTGTGATAGAGGCGATGTCATATACATCATTGTTTTTGACTGTATTTGCATCTGATTCGTAGGTGTGGTGTCCAAAACTTTTTTGATAAATAATGTTGCCCTTGATTGAAACCAAAACCTGACATCCTGGAAAAGCTCCCTCCGAGATTCCATTTAAAGCAATACTGTCAATCCCGTTTAGATTTTCCTCAGTAATCCCAACTGATGATGCCTCTGTATAGCGTAACCTACCATTGGTTTCAATTTCTTTTTGTTCTATTTGTTGAACTCCCAGAATGTATTTTATTCCTGGACTAATGGTATTTGGTGGACTGTTCTTTCTTGCACCCATAATTAATTGTGCAGCCTCTTTCTGGGCATATATACTGGTATCATTACAGTACAAAATTGAGGTGCAATTTGAAAAGGGTAATCCTGTAATGTGCTTGGGGTTATAATAATTTTTTATACCGAATACAATTGCGATTACTTTTTCATTCGGAAGTTTTTGGAGACTCTGAAAAAAGTTAGCTAGGGCCAATGAAGCAATAGAGTCATTTTCAGGAGCCATAAAAGAAACGATATGTACATCATTTGGTATGCGGCATTTAAAAAAGGAGCTGCTATCCTTTGAGATTACAGGGACATTTGTGAATTTATTGAGCATGTCGCCAAAGCCTAAGGGGTTTATTCCATGAGCGGTTCTAAAAACAGTTCGATTAAGTTTATCAAGTGGTAGTAAATCATCATTATTTTGGAAAATATAAAGCAAAGAGTCTTTTTCAGACTCATTTGAAATTTGAGCATTTGCAGAAGGCAAAAGGCACAAGATAAAAAGAACAAAAAGGAGGGTGTATTTCATGCGTGTCAATTCTGGACGAAACTAAAAATTTTTCTTTCTCAAATGGTGAATATCATTTTATAGTTCTCAACAAGGTTACTGTAAATCTATTCTGATAGGTCGGTACATTCTTGTTTGTACTTTCTTCATTTATCTTAATCTAAGCAAATCAAAACCTATGCCACTTATAATGTGTAAAATTGACACTAACTGAATATACAAAATAATTAGGTTATTAAGTAAATAATTTACGAACACTACAAAACCTTATTGTTAGTAAAATAGATTGTATTTCGCTTTGTTTTAAGCTTGTGAACACTAATTTTGTAATAGAAATATAAGCTTAGGCTTAAAACAAATTTTATGGATTTATTCGGGAATTTTGGTTCCACCTCAGATCTTGCAAGTTCAATCGGTCTGAAAAATACAGGTAACCAATTTTGGAATTTAACACCTGCGGAGTTAGTAGAAGATACAATACTTCAGGGACAAGGTCTTCTTTCAGATACAGGGGCTTTGGCAATAGATACTGGTGAATTCACCGGTCGCTCACCACAAGACAGATTTATAGTAGAGGATGACATCACCAAGGATTCTGTTTGGTGGGGCGGAATAAACAAAGGAATAAGCGAAGCGCACTTTGATACAATATATGAGCGTATGCAAGCTTATCTTTCAGGACGAGATTTGTATGTGCGAGATGCTTATGCTTGTGCGGATGATGATTTTAGAATGAACATCAGGGTAATTACAGAGCTCCCATGGTCAAACATGTTCGCCTACAATATGTTTTTACGTCCTGAAAATCATGAATTAGAAAATTTCTTACCGGATTGGCATATCGTATGTGCTCCGGGTTTTTATGCGGATCCTGAAATTGACGGGACAAGACAGCATAACTTTGCTGTTTTGAATTTTTCTAAAAAAATGATTTTAATTGGTGGTACTGGCTATACCGGTGAAATTAAAAAAGGCATCTTTTCTGTACTTAACTTTATTTTACCTCATGACAGAAATGTACTATCGATGCATTGCTCGGCAAATATTGGAAAAGAAGGTGACACAGCCATATTTTTCGGTTTATCGGGAACAGGCAAAACCACCTTATCTTCTGACCCCCAGAGAGCTTTAATCGGCGACGATGAGCACGGCTGGAGTAATGAAACGGTTTTTAATTTTGAAGGGGGATGCTATGCGAAAACAATAGACCTCTCCCGTGAGAAAGAGCCCCAGATTTTTGATGCCGTTAAATTTGGTGCCTTGTTGGAAAATATTGGTTTTGAAAATGAAAGTTCAACTCCTGATTATACCGACGGTTCGATAACCGAGAATACTCGTGTTTCTTATCCTATTCACCATATAGACAACGTAGTTTTACCCTCAAAAGGCAGTGCGCCAAAAAACATTTTCTTTTTGACAGCAGATGCATTTGGCGTTATACCTCCAATTTCTAGATTGACTACCGAGCAAGCAATGTACCACTTTATGTCCGGTTACACAGCTAAAGTGGCAGGAACCGAGGTGGGTATAACAGAGCCAACAACGACTTTTTCAGCTTGTTTTGGTGCTGCATTTTTACCATTACACCCAGCCAAATACGCAAAGTTATTAGGTGAGAAGCTTTCCAACTCTGACACCAAAGTATGGCTAGTAAATACGGGTTGGTCTGGTGGTAGCTATGGCATTGGAAGTCGTATTAAATTATCCTATACGCGGGCAATGATTACTGCTGCATTAGAGGGGCAACTAGATGAAAATTCTTTTGATACCTTGGCTGTCTTCGATTTAGCATATCCAACGAGCTGTCCCAATGTTCCAGATGAGATATTAAATCCTAAACAGACATGGGCAGATCCTACTGCATATGACGATACCGCATCAAAACTTGCCTCTAAGTTTGTTGAAAACTTTGAAACATTTAAAGCCGAAACAGATCCTGCTATTCTTGCAGCAGCACCAAAAGTATTGGTTTAAAAGTATTCTAGTAAAATATTTAAAAATGAAAAGTCCTCTCCCGAGGACTTTTTTTTGAAATGATATTTAAATATTTATAGAAGATTTTGAATCTATCCAAAAAAAAAGCCCTCACACGAGGGCTTTTCAGTAGGTTTGAAGGTATTAAACTATCTTTTAGCAAGCGTTTCCGACGAAACACTCAATTTCTTTCTTCCTTTTTTTCTTCGCGCGGCCAGAACACGTCTCCCGTTTTTCGTGGACATTCGGCTTCTGAAACCATGCTTATTTCTTCTTTTTCTTAACGAAGGTTGAAACGTTCTTTTCATTTCTTAAAGTTCAAATTAATGTTTATTTGAGGACTGCAAAGATAGTTTTTTTTTATAGAATACAAATGTAAGTAAGAAAAAAAATTAAAAAAAAAGAATACTCGATGAAACCATTATTTTTGTAGTTGAAAATTCAGACCCCATTTTGGGACAATGCTGTATGGAAGAAAAACAAAGGTTTCAATCAACAATTTCATTGCTAACTTTTATACGTCCATATCTGTGGTGGTATCTTTTTGGATGGATTTTTCTTTTTCTTTCGTCCTCCGCTGGCTTGATCTTTCCTTATTTAATGGGAAAACTTTTGGGTTCTACAAATATCAATGTAGCCGAATCTAAAGATAGTCTTCAGCTTTTGACATTTGAAAATGCCACTGATGTTGCAATTGCCTTATTTATTTTATTTGCCTTTCAGGCCTTATTTTCGTTTGTTCGTGTTGTTATTTTCAACAATGTTACAGAAAACACTTTACGAGATATTCGCAACGCAGCCTTCAAAAAAATGGTATTCATGCCTATGAATTTTTTTGATATCAATAAGGTTGGAGAGCTTACCAGTCGCGTTTCTTCTGACATTACTCAAATTCAAGAAACATTGCGCACGACCATTGCCGAGTTTTTCCGTCAGGTCATCATTATATTAGGCGGAGTCGCCTTTTTATTTATGATTTCCTGGAAGTTGGCCTTAATAATGCTCGGAACCGTTCCAGTTATGGCTGTTTTGGCTGTTGTTTTTGGAAGGTTTATTCGTAATTTGAGTAAGCAAGCTCAAGATTATGCAGCTAAGTCCAATTCGATTATAGAGGAGACATTGTCTGGTATTTCTAATGTCAAAGCGTTTACTTTTGAGCAGTTTTCTATTTCAAATTACGGTAAGAAAACAAAAGAAATTAGAAACCTAAACGTGAAGAGCGGTATTTGGCGTGGTCTTTTTGTTTCTTTTATCATATTTTGTCTGTTTGGAGCCATTGTTTTTATTGTTTGGCAGGGCTTATTAATGACGCAAGGTGCGCAACCCGAGCTTTCAAACGAGGGTTTTTATCAATTTGTACTTTTTACAATAATGATGGGGGCGAGTGTGGGTTCGCTTCCAGATTTATATGCAAATATTCAAAAGACAAAAGGTGCTATTGAAAATTTGATGGCCATTCTGAACGACCAAGAAGAGACCCAAATAAAGTCAGGTGATGTCTTAAAAGGTATCGATGGGTCGATTTCTTTTAGCCATGTTAATTTTAGATATTCCCAAAGGGAGGATGTAGAGGTCTTGCGGGATATATCTTTTAATATTCGTCAAAAAGATCGAGTAGCCTTGGTGGGTTCAAGTGGATCGGGAAAAACGACAATCGCCAGTTTAATATTAAATTTCTATTCAGCCTCTAATGGATTGATTCAAATGAGTAATAGGCCTATTGAGGATTACGATTTAAATTATTTACGTCAGAATATGGCCTATGTGCCTCAAGATGTGCTTTTATTTTCAGGAAGTATATATGAGAATATTCAATTTGGAAATCCAAATGCTTCAAAAAAAGAGGTCATAGATGCGGCATCAAAGGCAAATGCTTGGGGATTTATTGAAGCCTTCCCGGATGGTTTAGAGACTGAAGTGGGTGACCGTGGAATACAGCTCTCAGGCGGACAAAAACAACGCATTGCAATTGCTCGGGCTATATTAAAAAATCCAACCATTCTGATTCTTGACGAAGCAACATCCGCACTTGATTCTGTTTCTGAAAAGTTGGTTCAGGAGGCTTTAGAACTTTTGATGAAGGATCGAACTTCAATTGTAATTGCCCACAGGCTCTCAACGATTAAAGAGGCAGATATGATACTGGTCCTTGAAAACGGTATAATTGCAGAATCAGGAAGGCATAAGGAGTTGATGTCAAATAAGGGTGTTTATGCCAAACTTGTTGAGATGCAACAACTCGATGCTTAAGTCGCGACGGGGTATATTTATTATTTTTAAAAAAAAATTATCATGAAAAGAACGATTTTATTTATCCTATTATTTCTTGTTTCAAATGTTTTTGCGCAAGAAACACCCACCTTAAAATCTCTTTTAGGTCATGAAATAGGCGTCGAATTTACGAGGCATCACGAAGTAATTTCTTTTTATGAGAAGCTCCATAAAGCTTTTGAGACTGAGAGCAAAATACTAGAGTACGGCGAGACCAACGAAGGTCGAAAATTAATGTTATTTTTCATGGGAAGCGCTGAAAATATCAGCCGATTAGATGAAGTACGAAATATGCACCGTCTGCGAGGTAATAATTCGAAATTGCCTATTATTTGGTTAAGCTATAATGTGCATGGAAACGAAAGCTCAGCCACTGAATCGTCTATTCAAACGGCATATAAATTGTTAACAGAACATAAAGATTGGTTGAAAGAGTCCATTGTAATTATTGACCCTTGTCTCAATCCAGATGGAAGGGACCGTTATGTGAATTTTTTTAAGCAATATGCCGCGATTACTCAAAATACAGATCCTTCATCCATTGAACACAAAGAACCGTGGCCCGGGGGTCGGTTTAATCACTACTTGTTTGACCTTAATCGAGATTGGGCATGGCTTACGCAAGTGGAAAGCCAGCAGCGAATGAAGATTTACAACAAATGGCTACCGCATGTGCATGTTGATTTTCATGAGCAAGGATATAATGAACCTTACTACTTTCCCCCTGCAGCTGAACCCTTTCACGAGATGATCACAGATTGGCAAAGGGAATTTCAGGAGCGCATCGGAAAGAACCATGCTAAGTATTTTGACAGCGCCGGCTGGCTATATTTCTCGAAGGAAATATTCGATTTACTTTATCCAAGCTACGGCGATACCTATCCCATGTATAACGGTGCAATTGGAATGACCTATGAACAAGCGGGTAGTGGCAGAGCGGGAAGGAGTGTGCGTACAAACCTCGGAGATACATTGACCTTAAAAGACCGTATTGATCATCATGTTACAACTGGGCTTTCAACTGTAGAGGTGAGCCTTCAAAACAAAAATGAGCTTATTGAAAATTATAACTCTTTTGGCGTGGATAAAAAATACAAGTACGCGCATTACATTCTTCGTGGAGACAATGACAAGCTACAAAAGATTTCAAACTTGTTGCGCGCCCATGACATTGAATTTGGTCAGATTGCAAAAGAGGGTAGGGTCAAGGCCTGGTCTTTTAGGAAGCAAATAGAACAAAATTTGACCTACAACAAAGGCGATCTCGTGGTTTCGACGAGTCAGCTGAAGGGGCCGATGGTTGAGGTTCTCTTCGAACCTAAGACCTATCTTTCTGATTCTTTGACCTACGATATTACTGCTTGGTCGTTGCCCTTTGCATATGGTATAGATGCACATGGATTTAATGGAGCTCTTGAAATGGATAAAAATTGGTTTCAAAGTTTTAATAGGAGTTCTATGCCGAACTGCTACGCGTATTTGTGTAAATGGAATTCGATGAATTCAGCTTCTTTTTTACAATCGATTCTCTCACAGAACATTACTGTTAAGGTTGCTGAAAAGGAATTTCAGATTGAGGATGAGGTTTTCCCTGTTGGCACACTTGTCATTCCAAGAGGAATCAATAAGGACATCAATGATTTTGATGAGATTCTGCAGCGTGCTGCAGAAGATTCATGGATTGATATCTATCCTGTAGCTTCCGGATATGTATCAAAAGGGAAGGACTTTGGTTCTTCTTCATACAATGAAATATACCTTCCAAAGGTAGGCGTGCTTTCCGGTGGAGATTTATCACCATTGAATACAGGTGAAATATGGCATTTCTTTGAAAAAGAATTGGCCCTGCCTTTTCGTATGTTTCGTTTATCTGAGCTAAATAGGATCGACGAACTTGATATCATCGTTCTTCCCGCAGGAGAACTTTCTGCTGATGAGCTAGAACAGCTCAAGCAGTGGATAGAGAATGGTGGTCGCTTGCTTGTTTTTGGGGATGCTGCCTATAATTTTGTTGCCGATTTTGATATTTCGGTAAGAGATCTTGAAATTGATTATTCAGCTACTGAGAGAGAGGAGCTCAGTGGCCTGATAACTGGGGCTATTTATGAATGCGACCTTCTTGCTAAGTCTAGCCCACTAACTTTCGGCTATTCAGGATATTACTCGTTAAGACAATCAGCATCAAACTTTAGCTTAAAAAATGGGAAGACCATTCTTTCGCTTCCAGAAAATGCCGAGCAAGTTTCAGGCTTTGTCGGTTTTAAGGCAAAGGAAAATCAGGATAAAGCTATGATTCTTGGCGTTGAAAATTTCGGTAAAGGTGAGCTGATTTACTTCTGCGATAATCCGCTTTTTAGAGGGTTTTGGGAGAATGGCAAGCTGTTGGTGGCAAATGCTTTATATTTTGGCAATGACTAGCAAAAAAATAGCTCTAATTGCATGTGTTAAAGAAAAAAAATCGGTGCCCTGTGCCGTAGCGGAGATGTATGTCTCTTCCGATTTCAAATCTTGGATGGACTACGCAGAATCCTGGGGCGCAAGCCAAATTTATATTTTGTCAGGCAAATACGGCTTGCTTGAGCTCGAGGAAAAAATAGCACCTTACGATGTGAATTTGAATATTGCTTCGTCTCAAGAAAGAAAACGTTGGGCTCACGGGGTGATTGAGAAATTACAAGACAGGACTTTTTTAAGGGAGGATTACTTTTTAGTGTTGGCCAATTCTAATTACTCTGAGTACATCATTCCTCACCTCAAACATTACTCAATGCCGCTAAATATTGACTAGTCTATAGCAATCCTTTTACTTTCAAATATTCCTCTAAAGAATCTACATCAGCGTAGAGCACATCCCTTGCTTTGCTTCCCTGGAATGGGCCTATAATTCCTAATGATTCTAGCTGGTCTACGATGCGACCTGCTCTGTTGTATCCTAATTTTAATTTTCGCTGTAAAAGACTTGCTGAACCTTGCTGGTTGATGACGACAATACGGGCCGCATCCACAAACATTGCATCCATTTCATCCATATCCATATCACCTTTGCTTTCGCTTCCTTCAGGTACATATTCGGGTAGGATAAGGGCATCGGGATACGCTCTTTGGTCTCCAATGAAGCTGCAAATCTCTTCAACCTCGGGTGTGTCGACAAATCCACATTGTAGTCGGATCATTTCTTGTCCTGTCGAGATCAGCATATCTCCTCTACCAATAAGCTGGTCTGCCCCAGAGCCATCTAGAATTGTTCGAGAATCTATTTTAGACAGCACTCTAAATGCGATACGCGCTGGGAAATTTGCTTTGATCATACCGGTGATTACGTTCACAGAAGGCCGTTGTGTTGCTACTATGAGGTGTATTCCTATTGCCCTAGCAAGCTGCGCGATTCGTGCAATAGGGTGCTCAACTTCTTTTCCTGCGGTCATAATGAGATCTGCAAACTCATCGATTAATACCACAATATAAGGGAGGTATTTATGCCCTTTTTCAGGATTTAATTTCCTCTTTATAAATTTTTCGTTGTACTCTTTTATTGTTCTAACCTGTGCGTCTTTTAGTAATTCATATCGTTCATCCATTTCAATACATAGTGAATTCAGTGTATTGACAACTTTCGAGGTATCTGTAATAATTGCTTCTTCTTCCCCTGGAAGCTTGGCGAGGAAATGCCTTTCAATTTTATTGTAAAGTGTAAGCTCTACTTTTTTGGGATCCACAAGTACAAATTTGACCTGTGAAGGATGTTTTCTGTACAGAATAGATATTAAAATTGCGTTGAGTCCAACCGATTTACCCTGTCCTGTAGCACCTGCTACAAGTAGGTGAGGCATTTTCGTCAGATCAAACACAAATGTTTCATTGGTTATTGTTTTGCCCATCACTATTGAAAGCTGACCGTCGTGATTCTGAAATTTCTCAGATGCAATTAATGAACGCATACTGACCATATCCGGGCTAGAATTAGGAACCTCTATACCAATCGTTCCTTTTCCCGGAATAGGTGCAATAATTCTAATACCTAGAGCGCTCAGACTTAGAGCAATATCATCTTCAAGATTTTTTATTTTTGAGATCCGAACCCCTGGTGCAGGAACGATTTCGTAGAGCGTTACGGTAGGTCCAACAGTCGCTTTTATTTTGGCGATGTCAATCTTATAATTTGACAGGGTTTCAATAATTTTATCCTTGTTGGTTTCTAGCTCTTCCTTATTCACCGAAACACTTCCAGAACCATAATCTTTCAGAAGCTCCACAGAGGGAAGAAGGTAACCTTCTAGGTCCGCTTTTGGATCAAACTCGCCATGCTCTTCAACTAACTTTTCTGCCAATGTTTGTTCTCCAAGCTCGCTTTCATCAACCATTGCCTCTTCTTCGGCAATTTCAATTTCAAACTCGTCATCTGATGCCGGTTGAGTATTTCCACTTTGATCGGTTGTATTTTCGTTTTTTTCCTGGACTTCTAATGGGTCGTTTTCAATAGTGGGTTCGTTTTGTTCTAACGATACTTCTGTTTTTTGCTCATCAGTAAAATCTACAGTTTCCGATACTACATCTTCCTTAATCTCCTCATCGGTTATAGGGTTAATTACAATCATGTTATCCTCCTCAGAAAGGTCTTTCTCGTTAGTTATATTGCCTTCTGTTTTTTCTTTCTTTGGGAATAAGTAATTGAAAATGGCTTTATAGTCCGGCTTGAATATTAGTGTAATTATAATATACAGTAATACGATATCTAAGCCAATTGTTCCAATTGTTCCGAGCGTTTGAATGAGCCAATTATTGGCATAAAAACCAAAAGTTCCTCCAAGCATATGAATGTCTGCTGAGAAGAATGCTAGGAATATTGAGCCCCACAGCATAAAAGCTATAGTTATTGAAAATGATTTCCCTCCTGCCAATAATGATTTTTTGAATAGAATTTTGAAGCCAAATAAAAACATAAGAAAACTGATGCCAATGGAGGTAACGCCAAAAAGATTATAAATCATTAGATGCGCCATCCATGCACCAAATTTCCCAAGCCAATTCTGAACCTCAACGTCCGGTTGATTGAATATAAATTCAAAGAAAGAGGAGCTCAAGATTTTATCTTGATCGACCTGCCAGGTGAAAAAATAGGAAACGCAGGCAAGAAATAGAAAAACAGAAAATAAGAGGAAAAATGAACCTAAAACAGTTGCTATTTTTTGTCCGTCTATTTTGGCAAATAGGGAGGTGCCATTTTTACGCTTACTAGATTTTTTTGACTTACTAGATTTTTTAGCAGGACGTTTTTTTGTTTTCGTATTGTCTACGGGTATGAATTCGTTTTCCTCCATTCGTTTTGTACTGTTTTACGAATATAACCTTAAGCCTCTCAGAATTTGGGCTTTTGCTCCATATATTTGAACACTCAAGTGTTCATTATAAACTCAGTAGTTGTCTTTTGTTACTCATGGTTTTCAAGAAGATTGAGAAAATCTTCAAGTGAAAGGATCTCGTATCCAATAGGTATTTGAAATAAAGAAAGTGGAGGGTCATAACGCTTGAATGACTCTAGTTCGTATAAGTAAAGGCCTTTTTGGGAGGCAACATAGTATTTTAATGGAAGCCCAGGTAGCTGTGCGTATACTGAATTGTATTTCAGATGTATTTTTTTGCTGTACCATATGTATAGCTTATTGCTTAGCATCGGATGGGACAGCAACATCGGTTTACCTTTTATACCGGCAAAATAAACTTTTGGGAAGCATTTTTTAGATAGACTATAGGTGCTATCTAGATCATCAGTCTGGTTTTTTTTATTTGTTGGCACTTGAACAGCATAGTTCATTGTATCAATATTGAGTAGTAAAATTTTCTTACCATATGTTAAGTGCTCAATACTTTCTTGAATCCCATTTTCAGAATTAAAATACACGCGTTTTACTAGAGAGTCTTTGGTGTAGATGATTAATTTTTCTTCTGCATTTGAATGGTCATTTCCAAATCCGCTTTGCATTTTGTTTTCGTCAATTTTCGTTATCGTGTAGATTAATTCACCCGAAAATGATGACGGTGATTGCCCTAATATTGCAGTAGTAAATAAAAGCTGAGTCAAAATCAGCATTGACGTTTTACTAAAAACAGGTGATAGGTACATATTTTAAATCTGATTTATGAAAATAATGCTACTTGATGAGAAAGGTACAAAACAAAGCAATTCACCCTAAATACAATACATTAAAAAACCTCAATTAAAATGGAATTATATTATTTGTTGATAAAATTTCATTAGTTTCGGCGCTAATCGATTGAATATAAAGAAACTTAAGATATCGTGATGAAAGAAATAAAATTATTAAAAAATAGGTCTGATATAGGTGCAGGCACCCGAGGTGCAGATTTAGGTATAGATGCAATAGAAATTGCGGCCATAAATCAAAACCATAATTATTTCGCTCGATACAGTTATGAGGATATTGAAACAGAAAACGAATCAATTTATAATAAAGTTAAAAATAGTTTTGCCAAGCGAATTGGCAGTGTTGTGAATGTTTGTGATCGCTTGAGTGAACATGTTTGTAGAAACATTACAGATGATTTGTATCCTATTGTTTTGTCAGGTGACCATTCGTCGGCCTTGGGAACAATGAGCGGTGTAAAAGCGGCAAACAAGAACAAAAAATTAGGTGTGATTTGGGTGGATGCACATGCCGATTTGCATTCACCTTATACTTCTCCTTCTGGAAATGTTCATGGAATGCCACTTGCCGCAGGGTTATCTATTGACAACAAGGAACATCAGATAAATGAAGTTCCCGAGGAAACTGAAGCACACTGGGCGAATCTAAAAAATGTTGGGATTACCGGTAAGAAACTTGAAGCTTCTGAGCTCATTTACTTTGGGGTTAGAGATACTGAAGCCCCTGAGGATGCGTGTATGAAAGCACATGATATTAAGAATTACACAGTCGATGAAATTCGCTACAGGGGAATAAGTATTTGCTTAGAAGAAGCCGTTGAAAAACTATCTTCATGCGATGTGATTTATATCTCTTTTGATGTCGATAGTCTCGATTGTGACCGGATATCGAGAGGAACGGGAACTCCTGTTCCAAGGGGGTTTGATATAGATGAGGTTGTTGAAATTATCAGTACATTCATCCGAACAGGCAAAACAGCGTGCTTTGAGGTTGTTGAGGTAAATCCCACCTTAGATACCGAAAATAGAATGGCAGCGGCCGCTTTTGAGGTGCTAAAAGCTGTAACTCCGGTAATTGAAGAGGTGCACCAAGGTTAATTCTTTTTATAAAGGTTCGCGTCTTTCAAGATTGTGAATAAATTTTAAAGGAGACACGCACTTGCATCGATAAATAGACGTTTTTTGTATTAACCATAAATTTCGAATTCAATCTCAAATGAAAACATTCAAATTACTTTTTCTTATACCCTCTTTTTTTTTTATCGGAAATATCTTCTCCCAAATTGAAGGTGCAAATCTATTTTCTACCGATCAGATAGTATCTATAGAACTTGATTTTCCGCAAAATGACTTTTGGCAACAATTAGAATATAATTATGATAATATGGATGTCAATGGGTCTGTTTATATTCCTGCAAGCTTGACTTTAACAGATGTTACGGGAACTTATACTTTCGACAGCGTGGGTATCCGGTTGAAGGGCAATTCAAGTGGCATGCATCCTGGTGATAAAAAGTCTTTCAAAATCGACTTCAATAGGTTTATATCTGGTCAAAACTATGACGGATTGAAAAAACTAAATTTCAGCAATGGATTCAAAGACCCAACCTTTATGCGTGAAAAGCTGTTTTTTGATCTGTGCAGAGAAAGAGGTGTCCCTGCACCTAGGGCAAATTATGCCAGTGTAACATATAATGGTGAAGCTTGGGGCTTTTACACGATGATTGAGCAGATTGATGACCAGTTTTTAGATTGGCGAATCGGGGATGACGACGGAAATCTTTTTAAAGCAGGCTCAAATTTTGACTTTGGAGATGGAGAAGCTAGTTTAGTCTATCTGGGATTAGATCAATCCTTATATGAATTCTCCTATGAGTTAAAGTCCAACGAAGATGACAACGACTGGTATGATCTCATTGATTTTATTTATTTCTTGAATAGCTCATCGGATGCAGAATTTGAATCAGGTTTACCCTCACGTTTGGATTTAGGTCCATTTTTGAGTTCTGTTGCATTCAATAGTTTATTTAGCAATCTCGATACATACACCTTGTCTGCAAGAAATTATTACCTCTATCACAATATGTCCACAGACCAGTGGGAGTGGATCAAATGGGATGCCAATGAAACCTTCGGGTCTTATGCTTTTGGTGTTCAAACACCCATGACCAACTTGCCCATTGACTTCTTTCAGGGGCAGCGACCTTTATTAGAGCGTGTATTTGAGAATGACTTATTCATGAGTCAATATACCTCAGAGATTTGCCTGCTATTAAATACTGTATTTAATCCAACTTATCTGAATCCAATTATCAACGACTATAAGTCTTTGATTCAGCAATACGTCTATGCAGACAACAACAAAATGTATAGCAACAATGATTTTGATACCAATATTGAATCCAATTTGAATTCAGGACCTGGACCAGGAGGAGCCATATATGGTTTAAAGTCTTTCATTCAGACACGATTCAATTATTTGTCGTCGGTCGTAGATTGTAGCCCATCGGCATCGCTATATCAATTTGAGTCAGAGCAAATTTCAGTTTATCCGAACCCTTCTGCCGATCTCATCATGATAAATGGAGTGATAGAATACCCAATTCAGTATTCACTTTTCGGTGTAGATGGTAAACTTGTTTTCGATGGTGAAATCAATGAAATGAATCCTAAAATTGACCTTTCGAAGCTCAGCCCAAACATATACTACTTAAAACTTGAGAACAGAACTCTAAAGGTATTTAAGAAAAAGTAAAGTCCATAAAACAGTAAAGCGACTTGCATTCCGTAATGGATTGCAAACCGCTTTCAATTCAGTTGCGAACAACATGTATCGCCAAACTACTGTTGTAAGGTTTCTGTAATATTTTTTGCCCGAAAACTTAAAATAGTACTTCTAAACTTCCAATCATCTCAGCTTTTAAACCCCAGGGTTTCATTGCTTTAGATCACTTTGTCTAATGCCTCTTGATTCTCATGCGACTGGTTTTCAAGCTTCATTCAACACGTAGAACGATTACTTGCGCAATGTTCCTTAGACAAACTTTCTTTTGATTTATGTTTTCACAGCATCAAATGCTTCGTATAAATTCTGAGGGTAAACCCTTCTCAGTAATGAACTTTATTCGCATTGTTCATAACCCTTCTAAATACATCAGCTCGAAATTCGTCGGGAAGATTTTGTCCGTTGACAAACCTTTTATCCCTCGTTTGGTGATATGAAATAACGAAACATGTGTAGCAAAAGCAAGAAAACGAAATTGAAGTTATTCATATTTAAGATTCTACTTATCAACATATTACAATTTATACTTATCAACAATTGTTGAAAACGATAAAATAAATACCATTATATTTAGACGAACGAATCTAAAATAGATGTCAGTATATAGCCAAACTATGAGACCATTATTCATTATCTCCCTCTTTTTTATTTCTCTTTTTACATATACACATTCGCTTGCACAATGCACGGTAGACAATAGCTATACCGTCGCTGGAATTTATCCAAATCCTCTTCCAGTTGGATTTGCAGGTCAGCCTTATTCTGAGGACATCACTTTTGTAATGCCAACAGATACAAGCGGGGCTACTATTAATAACTTTGAAATCGTTAGCATTGCCTTACCGGTTGGGCTTAGTTGGGTTTGTAATAATGCCGCAAATGGATGTAATTACAATCCTCAGAACAATGTATATGGTTGTATCAATGTATATGGCACACCTATTCTTGCGGGAGTTTATGAGGTAGAGGTCAGTATTCTAGTTGATGTGACTGCTTCGGGAGCAAATATTGATAATATCCCGGTACCTTTCTTTATTACACTTGAAATTCAGACCCCCGCAATCGGTAACTCAGGATTCAATTCTAATCCACAGATTGGTTGCTTACCACTTCAGGTTGATTTTACGAACAACAACCCGGGATTACTATATTATGAATGGGACTTTGGAAATGGTGTCACCACTAATGATGAAAATCCAGGAATTCAAACATATACACAATCGGGTAGTTATCCAGTTCAGTATTCGGGATATAGCAATATGGATACACTTGATAATTATACCCTTACTGAGGTGACGATACTGAATGTTGGTGAGAATTGGTTAGGTGAACCGTGGGGATGGGAGCTACTCAATGGAAATAATCCCGATCCCTATTTTCAACTTTTAGAGGATGGCAACTTAATATACCAATCCAACTATGAATACAATAACGACGGGCCTATAACTTGGTCTGTAAATATTAATATGGATCCTGCAAAGCAATATAAGATTAAGGTGATGGATGCTGATGAAACTGCAGCTCAAACCAATACAGCAGAGATTACCTACGGGGGAGATGACAATTGTGGAAGTCACATTATGAATTTTTCGAGTTGCTCTAGCTGCGGAGCCGGTTCTTATTCAGATGTTGCTTATAACATTGACTATCAACAAATTTTCCCTGTCCCTTCTGTTCAGAGCTTAGATACAATTGTTGTAGGTGCGGCACCAGGTATTCCGAATATTGTCTATGATTCATCGGCCTACACAATCGCAACAGATTCTTCACAGTACATTTTACAATGGTCCATTGACAGTGTTTTTTGGACAGGGCATACGGATTCTGTTGAATCCATAGACCAAACTGGTTATTATTATGTTACAGCATACAGTCCACTGGGTTGTAGTTCAACTTCCGACTCTGTATTTGTTATTTATTGTGATACCACATTGAGTTTTGACATTGAGATAGATGCAGCGGAAAACCTGTACGTACCGAATTTACCGCAAGGTTATGGCGTGCAATGGTATCTAGATGGTATAGAGATTAATGGAGCGACCACCTATGACCATCAACCTGACGAGAACGGAGATTATGTGGCTTATGTATACGATAGTCTTGGATGTGATTTCTTGACGGCACCTTTCGTTTATTACAACGATGCAAGTATTCAGGAGCTTCAAAGTGACTGGTGGTGTTATCCTAATCCAGCGCAGGATCAATTCGTTGTGATGTGGCCGGAGAGCGTTGGGTTTGAATCCTTAATGTTGTTTAATATGGATGGAAGACTGATGATTTCTATCGATGTAAATACATCACCTCAGGTAATCGATGTATCTCAGTTATCAAATGGCATGTATATACTTTTTGGAGAAGGGGCGAAGGGGATGCTTAAAAAACGTGTGGTAGTTCGACACTAGGTAGAGTAGACAACGGATAGATAGATTCTGTAGGCCAAATAAACGGCCATTAAGCTCCAAATCCACCAACGGTTTTTCATATACCATTCCATATTGTAAATCTAAAGTATTTTTTGAATAAATGTGAACATGAGGTGTTTATGTTTTCAAATATATCCCAAGATTTCTCTTTACGAAAGACGATGATTCTATATTCACGTCTATTTTTCCCATAGTGTGAACATCATTCCTATGGTAATGCCGTATCCCGATAGCGAGTAATTTCGTGAATAAAATTTTTGTGGATTACTGTTCGATTCAGTGGGTGTCCAACTTGTTTCAAATTCATCACCGTATATTATTTCGTCATAATAGGGTCTTGTTCCAGAAGTCATCATATCGGCTCCCTCATTGGTATGGTGTGTTTTTTGACCGAATGTGGGACTGAAATTTTGATGAGCAGCAGTAAGTTCAATGAATAGCGCAATATTGTCGTTCAGTTTTTTCGTTGCTCCAATGCAGCCATTAAATCCAAAGGAGATATTTCCTTCATATTCGTAGATCATCGATGTTTGTGCGTCAGTAAAACTAGGAGCATCGGTTGTAGTGTGTTGATGGTATTGAAGTTTACCCATTGCGGCTAAGAATCCCATTTTCATATAAATTGATATTTTGTCAAAGTCAGTATTCAATACTACCTTTGGATTGAACCGCAATAAATGACCACTATGTCTATCTTTGACATATGTAGGTAATTCAGAGGCCTCTCCAGTTGAATTATTATAAACAAATAATTCACGGTAATAATTAGTAGGACGTAGATACGAGGCGCTAAGTTCATAACCAAAATTTTTATGAATCATATGACCAAAATTTATATCAGCAGAATAGAGATGTCTAAATGATTTTTTGGGTTGTATAGTGCTGTAATTGACTTGAGTCATATTGTAAATGGTGTTGACCATTGGTGCATTTATTTCGTCAATAGGAATTATGTTTTGAATACCTCCAGATAGTGATCCGTAAATATGCTGACCAAATATGGGGAGCATCAGAAAGGTCACGGAGAATGTTGCGAGAAGTTTCATAAGAGCTTTTCTTTTATTACAAATAAAGCCCTTCAAAAGTTACACAGGCGGGTGTAAAATCATGTTTAACTCTTTATGAACTCTTTTATGACCAATTTGGTGTTATAATGGATATGGACATAATATATACCAACTTTTAGCGCACTGATATTTATCTTTCCTGAGCTATTTTCTTCTTTCAACATAGATTTTCCTTTAGTATCGAAAATTTCAACGTCAGTGGGCATCAAAATTCCATGAATCGATAAGGTTTCACCCACAGGGTTAGGGTAAATACTAATTTTTACTTCAGATTGATCTGTTATTCCATTGGAACTGCAGTCATATACGAAAAAGTCTGAAATAAGCTCAACTTGCGTTTCGTTCAGACCGTGACCCGCATCTCCCCTGAGGTGAACGACTTGACCAGAGAGGTAATTGTACTCGAAAATACCTGATGAATTTATTTCTTGTCCATCTCCGTCAATGATTGTGCCAGAATAACCCTGGCTCTTTGCAATTTCATAAATAGCAACTTTTGAAGGTATAAAGACAGCACCTACTGCTGGTCCACCATTGTAGGGGATTATCGGGTCGTTGGTATTGCAAATGTTTAAATAACCCCTTCCAACGAGAGGGTTTTGTTGTGTGTTGTAGCCACAAAAGGTCATTGACGCCTCTGTTTCTCCTGAAGGTCCGTAAAAGTTGCCATTACGTGCTTGCATTTCAGATAACTGGGAAACAACTGAACATATCTTATCGATATTTGGATTATTATTTTCAACCAAAACACGATTGGCAAGTGCCGCACCATTCGAATAACCAAGTAATCGGATTTCCGATGAATTTACGTTTGTATATGAACTTAATGACGCAATTAGTTCGTCAAGCATTTCCATATCAGGTGCATCGCTTTCCTCACTACAGATATTCCAGCTGTTCATGTAGCCGGCAGGTGCAATTAAAATATGACAGGAGATGTGCTGTGAAAATTCATTGATGAATTCAGTTGCTACCCCACCATTGCCATGTAATAATATACATATCGGAAATCCATTTTCAGGACTTGTTTCTTCGGGTATAAAAATATTCATCTGGTAGGTCCATCCTTGTGGCTCCTGGGACCAAGCTTTTGTGATGTCGAGATTAGTTGAGCCGGTGAGCTCTTGACATATGAATATTGTCGGGATAAAATATAGGATAAGAATGAGATACTTCATGATTTAATTTATTTTGCTTATTCTGTATTAAGGAGCACAGTTTCGTTTAATATCAAGCATGATTTCGGCTTCAGAAAGATAATTTTTTTGCTTTCTCTTGCGGTATTTTTTTGAGACTTTATTGTTTTTTTCAAAAAAGTTCACTCCATCTAGAAGCTGAATGCCTAGTCCACGTTTGATGGTTTCCCGATCCGCATTTCTCTCGGTTCGGCGCATTTTTCTTTTATTGAATACATACCCTACGATGAAACCAAGTAGTGCTCTATTTTTCATGGTATTGTAATCAATTAGATGGGCAAATTCATGTCCAATCCATCCTACCAATCCATTAAAGCTAAGCTCTTTGTAGTCTATTCCTGTTCGGAGGGGGTTGTTATTCACGAATATTCTATACCCTCTTTTATTTTTTCGCTTAAATATAAACTCGGGACTTGGCTGAGCCTGCATCGTGCTATTGATTGGTTTGTGTTTCAAGATGATCCTTGTATGATGAAGCTCGGGGTAACGAGATAGCGCTACGTAAAAGGCAAGCTTTAGTCTTTCGTCAAGGGTGCTGAGGTTTTTTTTCGTACCCATTTGCATTTCGTAAAACTTTATTGAATCAATATAGTCCTTAAGATGAAAATGCGCTGTATCGCAATTAATTTGATGCGTAGCTTGAATGTCTTGAGCAAATGTGTTTCCTAAAAACAGAAAGTATAGTAATATTAATTTTAATTTTTTTCGCATCAACCCCAAGGTATTAAAACCATGTAAAAGATATCTCATTGGGTA
>CAJXCU010000035.1 GCA_913051935.1 uncultured Flavobacteriales bacterium | reverse complement strand
TCCACTCATCCCGACTGAATTGAAAGTGCCGTTTTAACGGCACTTATCATTTACTTAACTTGTACTTTCTTTAAGGAGCCTTTTGTCATGAGCGATCAAATAAAAAATCAGGAAGAAATTTTGCAAAAAATGGGAATTGAGAAACTCAATCCTATGCAAAAAAAGACAATAGAGGCAATAAATTCCTCAAAAGAAATCCTAATACTATCCCCAACGGGGACAGGCAAAACACTCGCGTTTCTTCTACCGCTTATAAAAATGCTCGATCCACATTCGTCGCAAACACAGCTTATGATTCTTGTGCCGGCAAGAGAACTTGCCATTCAAATAGAGCAAGTTATAAGAGATATGGGAACAGGTTTTAAAGTAAATGCCGTTTACGGCGGAAGGTCAGGTGCTAAAGAAAAAATAGAATTGACACATGCACCGAGTATTTTAGTCGGTACCCCTGGCAGGGTAGCAGATCACATTAGAAGAGATCGAATTACATTACACGATATCAAAAGCCTTGTTATTGATGAATTTGATAAGTCTTTGGAGATTGGTTTTGAAAAAGAGATGAAGGAGATTGTATCCGCCCTAAGCTCTTTGGAAAGAAAAATACTAACGTCTGCAACACATAAAGAGCAGGTGCCACAGTTTATGGAATTCCAAAACCCTGTTTGTCTTGATTTTCTACAAAAAAAGAAACTATCTCTTGATTTATCATGGATAAATTCCACGACAAATACCCTTGACACGCTAATTGAGTTGCTTCAATCCCTTGGAAGCAAAAGAGGTATTGTATTTTGTAATTTTAAGAATACTTTGGATGGAGTTTCTCAATTCCTAGAAGAAAACCAGGTGGAGCACACTTGTTTTTTCGGAGGCATGGAGCAAATAGATAGAGAGAGAAGTCTGATTCAATTTAGAAACTCTAGTCAACGTATTTTGTTGGCGACAGATTTAGCTGCCAGAGGAATTGACATTCCAGGTCTAGATTATATCATTCACTATGAAATGCCCCAACGCGAGGAGGAATTCACGCACCGAAATGGACGCACCGCCAGAATGAATTTAGACGGAGCCGCTTTTTGCATCAAAGGTAAAAATGATAAAATACCAGAATATGCGCGAAACATAAAAACTAGCAAAGTTTCTAAAGGGGTGAATATTCCAGAAAACAAATGGAAAACAATTTATATCTCCGGAGGACGAAGGGATAAAATATCAAAAGGCGATATCGCAGGACTTTTTATAAAAAAAGGCAATATTCATGGGAGTGAATTGGGGGTTATAGAGCTAAAAAATGACTGTGCATTCGTTGCAGTTATTGCCTCAAAGGCTTCTGAACTATGTAACAGACTAAACAACCAGCGGCTCAAGAAAAAAAAGGTAAGAATATCAATAATTTAGTATAAAAATAGACCCCACACTACAATGGACCGATTCAAGAAAATGACAATTTATTTTATGAGTGCTGCATACATCTATGTTGGTATTCAACATTTTATCGATCCCGATTTCTTTTTAGCGATTATGCCAGATTACCTTCCATTGCACCTTGAGGCAGTATATTTAAGTGGCGTTTTTGAAATCCTTTTAGGAGGAATGCTTGTGTTTAAAAAATATAGGAAAGTTGCTGGATGGGGGCTTATAGCGCTATTGATCGCCGTATTTCCTGCCAATATATACCTTGCACAAAATGAGGTGGCTCAGCAAGCTCTCGACATAAGTCAGACTACCGCGATTGTTCGATTGCCCTTTCAAGCATTGTTCATAGGTCTCGCCTATTGGCACACGAAAGTATGAATTTTAATACTTTGTAAACTTCAACCTGCACAACACACCATCAATACGCGCCTGCAGCACATAAACACCCTTGGCGGTAAAGGATAAATCTAAGGCATGCGTTTGACCTTCAATTTGAGAGACATAAACAGTTTGCCCTTGCATATTTAAAACTTCAAAAAGAGTCCCCTTTTCCATTCCTTCTATAAACAATAAACCCTCATTTGGATTTGGATAAAGTTTTATATCATAAAATGAAAAATCTGACAGTGATGCACATGGTTCAACAACAATTTCCAAAGAACTTTCACCTGAGCAACCGTTTTCATCTGTATAAATTGCAGAAATGAGGTGATTTCCAGAGCCAGCGGCTTGCGGATTAAATGTAACACCGGTAACACCTGGTCCAAAAAACTGCACCCCAGAAGGAGTTCCCGAGAGCTGAACAAACCCATCACTCACACAAACGATATTATCAGAATCACTTGTAGTCAATTCAACCACTGGCGGCTCATTGACTAAAATCGTTTGAATCGTTGAATTCGAACCAAATTCATTCGAGACAGTGAGTGTCACGATGAAAGGTCCGGAATCTGTAAAAGTATGTATCGGATTTTGGTCTGTCGAAGATGACCCATCGCCAAAGTCCCACAACCACCCTGTCGGTTGTTGGGAGGAAAAATCGTTGAAAGAAATGGAGGAGCCTAAACAGACTTCATAGGAAGAAGGTGAGAAAGACGCTTCCGGAGCTGTCCCTTGAGGTGCCTCACTGTAAAAGACTTTAAAATCGTCAAAATAATATCCATCCTCAGTAACTCCTCCATCCGAGCGCAATCGGAAACGTACATTTATGACTTGCCCCAAGTAGTCACTCAGGTTAATATCTTCTAATACCCAATCTGACATGACGCCTTCGTATACTGGATCACCATCTGGTTGAACACTTCCATTATTATCCGTTCCGGGAACCGTATATAATCCGCATTGCCCAATCCAAGAATTTCCTCCATTGGTTGACACTTGAAATTGAACATAGTCATAATTTGCCTCAATATCCCACTTGGCATAGAAAGTTACTTTAGCAGAAATAGCATTGGTTAAATCGATATCAGGGTTGTAATATAAATTTCGGGTTTGGTTGTTCGAATAGTTCCCATTCGGTGAATCTGTAAATGACTTTGAAGGGGAGACATAAGTCGAGGTTGTTGTGGCCCAATTACCAGACCAATTGACAGGATCTGTCGCATCCTCTATAGCTTGTAAAGTTATTGCCCCATATGTTTTCGTAATGGTATCTTTTTTAATCCACAAACCATTGTCCGTCTTCAAAATATACTTTACCTCATCACCAAACTGAATGTTCGAATTGAGGGCATACGAAATCGTTCCATTTTGAACTTCTGAAGTATTTAGATTATATACCAAAGCACTGCCTACAGTGCTAATATTCAAGAGAGGTTCTATTGAAACAGTGACTGGCCCAGACTCTCTACCGTAGCGCTTCGCAGAATGATCAAACGTACCTGATAAGGTTGCAATGATAGCTGGATCTGTATCCTTTACTACTACATAATTTCTTGAGACATGTGCTAAAACTAAATTAGGAAAAACCATATCCTGACAGGTTGGATTAATATCATTCGAACCAGGCCAAAACGCAGAACCCACCTCTGGTGTATGCGCAAATATTGTGTCTTTTTCTCCTGAACCTACGTCATCTTTGTACATGTAATCGTCTGAGTCACCCGATGCAGGATAGAGTCCTGAACTCTTAAATGCGGGATACCCATTGAACTCACACATGTGATTGGTGTAGTCCTGAAAATAATCATGATGCGCTGCAAACTCCTCGTCTGTCGTCCCGATAGGAAATAAAATGGCAGGAGAATAACTATGCGCATTGAATGCCGTTTCAAAATTGTAATTTTCAACCAACCAACGTAAGGCCTGTGTCTCGGGTTCCGAAAATGGTCCAGAACCACAATAAACGTCGCTATTGGTATTAAAACTAATTCCAGTCGTACCCCATCCGTATGAATAGTTCCGATTTAGATCGACACCAAAATTATTACTATTTGGGTGGTCTCGGCGATTCTTCCTCCACATACCTCCGCCATTTGGATCTTCTTCCTCATTGTAGATGTACCCGTCAGGGTTTAGGCATGGGACAAAAAACATTCTTGTATGGTCCACCAAGTAAGTTACCTCATCATCGATTCCATAATTTTCTAACAAATACCACATGTAAAAAATCGTTTCCATTAAGCTCATCGGCTCTCTAGCATGATGAATTGCAGTGTATAAAACATTTGTCTCACCTGCTTCATTTGAATTAGGGTTATCAGAAATGGTGGCATGAAAAATAGGGCGACCCTCGTAGGTATTGAAATTAGATATAGGTGACCTTTGGCTGATAATATTAGGGAACTGTGCATACATTGCATCAAGTTCTGCAAGCATCTCATTGTATGTTAAATATCCACCTTGAGAGCCAAGATTAAAATTAGACGGTATGGCAGGCACAAACGACCCAGATCCACCATTGCCACCTGCACAATCTTCATTTTTCTCATATGGGTATTGAGAGGGCTTACTCAAACGCTCCTTATAGAACTCTTTTACATCGTCAATTTCAATTTCATAGGGATAACCATACTCATTCAGTATGTCTATTTCATATTCAGACAGATCAGTTATAATGAAGGTGTTCTTCTTACGAATTCCGTGATCGACGGCCACTCCTAGATTCGCAATCTGTCTTAGTTCTTGATCATTTGCCAATACTTTGATGCGTGAATATTTTTGAGCAGAAATAAAGGGAGTTATAGCTAATATTAAAAGTAATGCTAGGATGGATTTCATATAGTTTAGTTTGGTATAGTTTTGGTATCGTGAAGCATACAAAGAAACAAAAAAGCGACTGAACATACAACCCTCCTTTCGAACAACCCAAATCACAGAGGCAACTAATCTAGCGACGAGTTGTTTATAATAGGAAAGCGAATTATTCGTTGTAACTTGGACTAAATGAGACTCTTCTCCCTATTCATGGCTATTTTTTTCGCGCTGCCACTCTTTGCGCAAAAAATTTGGATGACCCCAAACACAGGGCAATGGGATAATCGTATACACTATGCTACGGACCTTAGTTTGGGCAAACTATATCTTCAAAAAGACGGTATGTGTTTCATGCTAACGGATTATATGAACCATGGAGAAGGACACGAGCACCACCATTCACATGACCACGAACACAAAGAAATTCAGCGGATTCATGTGATACACCAAAAGTTTATCGGCGCAAATATCAATGCAAAAAAACAAAATTATAATCCCTCTCAAGACTTCAAAAACTATTTCATTGGACAAGATTCCTCAAAATGGAAAAGGAAGATATACTCATACAACGAAGTTCACTACAGAGGCTTTTATGAGAATATCGACTTAATTTACAAAGGAGAAAACGGTCAATTAAGCTATAACTTCCTAATCTCACCGGACGCTGATGTCTCAGAAATCAAATGGAATTTTGAAGGTGCAAATGAGGTATTCATTAAAAATGGTGTGCTGACCATAGTAAATCGATTTGGAACGATTGAGCAATCGGCTCCACTGGCATATGAGGTTGATGAATCCGGTCATAAATCAAAAATCAAAATAAACTATCAAAAAATCGGTGAAGAAATTTCGTTTTACCTTCCCGATGGATATGACCACTCAAAATCACTTTATATTGACCCTAGTTTAACATTCTCCACCTTTTCTGGTTCTGAATCTGATAATTGGGGATTTACGGCTACTCCTGATCCATACGGGAACCTATTTGGTGGAGGCATTGTAATGGGAATCGACTACCCTGTTACCAACGGTGCTTTTGATATTTCATATCAGGGGGGACAGGGTGGAATCGCAACAGACATTGGGATCACAAAATTTAATGCGCAAGGGACAGCATTGTTGTATTCAACCTACATCGGTGGTAGCGGTAATGAAACACCGCATAGTCTGGTGTGTGCGGACAACGGAGAATTATTTATATATGGCGTTACGGGTTCTACCGACTTTCCTATGGCTGGGGCTTCTTACGATAATATTTTTAATGGTGGAACGTCGGTTACAGAAAACATTATTAGCTTCATGGGCTCAGATATATATGTAGCGCGTCTGAGTGCAGCCGGTGACAATCTTCTCGCATCTACATATCTCGGCGGAACTGGAAATGATGGCTTAAATTTGGACCAACTCCATTACAATTATGGAGACCAATTTCGAGGGGAAATCATGCTCGACGAAAATAACAATGTATACGTAGCAAGTACAACCTATTCAACAGACTTTCCATTAAATAATCCACAACAAGCATCTCTTAATGGAACACAAGATGCCGTCCTATTCAAGATGCCTCCAAGCCTCGACCAGTTGTTATGGAGTACCTATTTTGGTGGGATTGGTTTAGAGTCAGGAAACTCAATTCAAGTAAATGATGAATTGGGGGAACTATGCATAGCTGGAGGAACAAATTCTAATGGTTTGTTCAATCAAGGAAATGACCTCACCTTCAATGGTGGAATATCTGATGGCTATGTCGCAAAATTCAATAATAGCACAGGGAGCTTAATCTCAGGAACCTACATGGGTTTTGCAGAATACGATCAGACCTACTTTGTACAATACGATATAGACAATAACATATACGTCTATGGTCAAACAGAAACAAACTGGCCCATTTCACCAGGTTGTTTCGGCTCCCCAAACTCTGGGCAATTTGTCAGAAAATATGATGCATCCTTAGCCAATATTGAATGGACAACAATGATCGGAGCAGGTACGGGAAATGTTGAAATATCTCCTACTGCATTTTTAGTTTCTGACTGCTACGATATATACCTGGCAGGTTGGGGAGGTTCAATAAATCAGCCCGATGTCCCCACCTCCTCCACGAATGGCTTTATTACAACACTTGATGCTCACCAAAGTGAAACCAATGGAAATAATTTTTATATCGCAGTTTTAGACCAAAATGCATCTACGCTGAAATATGCAACTTTTATGGGAGGATTAAACAGTAGTTCGAATCATGTCGATGGCGGAACTAGTCGATTTGATAAATCAGGACGAATTTACCACGCAGTTTGTGGGGCCTGTGGTGGAAATGAAAACGGGTTCACAACAACTCCCGGCGCATATGCCGAAATAAACGAAGCTGACAATTGCAATTTGGCGACCTTCAAATTTGAATTAAGTACAATAGAGGCAGCAGCGGCGCAACCTGCTCCACTAATTTGCATTCCACAATCGGTTTTCTTCCAAAATAACAGTGAAAATGGAAATGCATATTTATGGACCTTTGGTGACGGTGGAACATCAACAGAAGAAGAGCCAATTTATCAATACACAGAACCAGGAACTTATGAGGTCCAGCTCATTGTTTACGATACCTCAGGCTGTTTTAGTTCAGATTCTGTGTCACTTTTCCTAAATATTGGCGCTTTTGAAGGTGGTGTTGTCGATCCATCCTCACCCATTTGCCCCGGTGAAAGCTATGGCCTCGAAGCTTTTGGTGGTGCAATTTATCAATGGGAACCTGCGGACCTTTTAGATGACCCCAACTCAGCCTCTCCGATTGCAACAATTGAAGAAACAACAACATTCACAGTTTCAATTTCCGACACCTGTGGATCGCAAACACTGCAAGTTACCATAGAAGTTTTTGACAACAGTATATCTATTTCTGAAGATGCCAGTATTTGTTTGGGAGAAAATGTCAACCTTGAAGTCATAGGAGAAGGATCTGTATCATGGAGCCCTCCACTCTATTTAAATGACCCGACCTCATTTAATCCAATTTCCACTCCTGATACCTCAATCACTTATATCGCAACACTAACCACCGACGATGGCTGTGTGAATTACGATACAACGAGCATAGCAGTCTATTTTGAACCACCTATCTCAAGCCTAGATGATGAAGTAGAGGTATGTCTTGGTGCGCAAGAAGCAGTAATTGCTGGTGGTGGAGAAACTTACGAATGGGTTGCAGATCCTTATCTTCTGAGCAGCGATGGACCCGTTGCAGTTCTAGGTCCGATAAGTAATCAATGGTTTTATGTAGAAGTTGGAAATGCTTGTGGAATGGTCATGGATTCAATTTATGCAAACGTAATTGAAATTGAAATTTCCGCAGGCAATGACACTATCATTTGTCCGAGAGAAGAGGCCTACCTTTGGGCGGATGGAGCTGTGTTTTATCAGTGGTTGCCATCAAGCACAGTAGTCAATCAATATGAAAATCAAGCCACTGTTGTACCCATCGGAACGACAGAATATACAGTGATAGGAATAGATGAAAACGAATGTCGAGATACAGCTTATGTTCTTGTTGAGCTTTTCCCTTACCCTGCCTTTGAAACATCTAATGATGTTCTTGCTTTTTACGGAGATCAAATTCAGCTAAATGCGTACTCAGATCAGGTTGGAAGTTTCATCTGGTCTCCTGCTGAATACTTGAGCTGTATCCATTGCGATAATCCTATCGCCACGCCTGACCAAGAAATCACCTACAAAGTAACCTTTACTGATGTAAATGGATGTAAATCAGATGAATTTATACACATTTATTATGATGCAGTTGTATATGTTCCAAATACTTTTACACCTGACAATAATGGGTTAAATGAGACCTTTCAGGTTTCAGGTGGGAACATACAAGAAATGGAATGTCTCATTTTCAATAGATGGGGTGAATTGATCCACACAATGACAGATGCTAGTCAGACTTGGGATGGAACTTTCAATGGGAAAAAATGCCAAGATGGAACCTATATTTGGAAACTGACCTATACTGATTTCGCAAATAAACAATATCAATTGACTGGACACGTTAACGTCATTAGGTAAGCGTTAATTTTATGAATTTAAAAGTTGTTTCATTTCAATTCAATGGTTTTCAAGAGAATACCTATGTAATCGTTTCTCCGAATAAAAATTGTGTTGTCATTGACCCAGGATGCTATTCCGCGGTTGAAGAAGAGGCGCTTTTTAATTTTATTGAAGATAATGAATTAAATCCTTTAGCTCTGCTCAATACGCATGCACATATTGATCACATACTGGGAAATTTTGCCGTTAAGGATAGATATAAAATACCTTTCTACATTCATAAGGATGACTTGATTACACTGCATTCTGTTAAAAACTATGCCACATTATACGGTTTTCAGAATTATAAAGAATCTCCCGAGCCTGATGTATTTCTTGAACATGGTTCTGAAATTTCATTTGAAGATATTTCATTTAAAGTTTTTTTTACGCCTGGCCATGCCCCAGGTCATGTGGTTTTTTATAACGAGCATAACAAATTCGTTATAAATGGTGATGTCCTCTTTAATGGAAGTTTTGGACGGGTAGATTTACCCGGAGGAGATATAAATACGCTAAAAAAGTCTATTTTTGAAACCATGTTTAAGCTTCCTGAAGATACCATCGTATACTGTGGTCACGGACCTGAAACAACAATAGGACAGGAAAAAAAGAGCAATTACATCCATCAGTTTTAGATTTGAACATAGCCATAAATTGTAGACATCTTTTAAAGGGAAAGCTCGAGGGTTTTGGAAACTACACCTATGAAATCACAAAAAAGATTTGTGAAAATCAAAAAGAGCATACTTTTTATCTAATTTTCGACCGCGATTTTGATGATTCTTTTGTTTTTGCAAAAAACTGCATTCCGGTTAAACTTAATCCGCCCACAAGACATCCATTTCTAACTTTATTTTGGACTCGATATCCCCTTCATGCTGTACTAAAACGCTATGATATCGATTTATTTTGGTCCCCTGACGGTATTTGTGACTTGCGTGCAAAAATACCGCAGGTTACCACGATTCATGACCTGAATTTTGAACATTACCCCGAGGATTCTCCAAAATGGGTGAGCTGGTATTATCGGCGTTATTATCCGAGATATGCGCACAAGGCAAAACAAATTATTACCGTATCGGAATATTCAAAAAATGACATCGCTAATTGCTATGGCATTGATCAAAAAAAAATAAGTGTCGTGTACAATGGTGTATCCAATGCGTATAGACCTGTTTCAAGGGAAGAGAAAGAGGAGTACCAAAAATCATACACAAAAGGGAAACCTTATTTTATTTTTGTTGGTTCTATACATCCAAGAAAAAATGTTGAACGCCTTTTACAGGCCTTCGAGCTATTTCGTAAAAAAAATCAAGAATATCAGCTACTTATTGTGGGTAGTAATATGTGGCGAAAACAATCCTTAAACGTACCTGAGGCAATTGAAGAAAACGTTTTTTTTACAGGACATGTCCAAAAGGAAATTTTAACAAAGCTCATGGCAAGTGCTTTTGCACTAGCCTACCCGCCTTATTTTGAAGGTTTCGGTATCCCTCTCGTTGAAGCAATGAAATGTGATGTCCCTATCCTTTCTAGTGATAGAACCTGCCTTCCAGAGGTAGCTGGTGATGCCGCCATTTATTTCGACCCATTTGATATTGTTCATATGGCAAATAGCATGGAAGAAATTGTAAACAATTCGTCGAAAAGAGAAAAACTTATAGAAAATGGCCGAATAAAAGCCCGCAATTATGATTGGAATGAGGCAGCCTCTAAAACTTGGGAGATTCTTCGAGAGTTTCTATAGAATATAAATACCTTTACATTTTGGCCCCATAGTTCAATGGATAGAATAGAAGTTTCCTAAACTTTAGATCCAGGTTCGATTCCTGGTGGGGCTACTGCTCTTAACAAAGTGAAAAAATATTCTTTTTTTTCATAACTTTAGGTACAACTCAAATTTTATGGGTAAGCTAAAGTATTTTGGGGTATATTTTACGCCTTTTTTGGCATTGATAAGCCTTAACAGTTCAGGAATCACGGCCTACTTTGGCATTGTTACTTTGTATCTTATTGTACCCCTAGTGGAGATTCTTTTACCGAAGGATTCATATAATCTGAACAAGGCGGAAAAAAAGCTTGCCAAAAGCGATTGGTTTTATGATCTTGTCCTTTATTTACTTGTCCCGCTGCATTTATATGTGATCTATATCTTTCTACTTGCTGTATCGAATCCCGATATCGGCTCTGCAGATTTAATCGCTTATGTATTGATGATGGGGACCGTTCTTGGTGTAAACGGCATCAACGGCGGCCACGAGTTAGGTCATAAAATAGGTGAGCCATTTAAATTATTTATGGCGCATGTCTTACTTACAACCTCCTTTCAAAATCACTTCATGACCTATCACAATAGTGGCCACCACAGAGATGTTGCAACACCAAATGATCTAACCTCAGCAAAAAAAGGAGATATCTTTTACCTATTTGCCATAAGATCACAAATTGGAGGTTATTTTAAAACCTGGAGATTAGAGGCAGAAAAATCAAGAAGAATGGGTAGAAGCCCTTTTTTAAACCCTATGATCCTTTTCACAATTATTCCTTGGTCCTTCATACTGCTGATTTATTTTTTCTTTGGAACAGAAGTCGCCGGCCTATATTTTATGGCGGCTATTTTCGGCATATCCATTTTGGAAGCACAAAATTATTTTTCACACTACGGGCTCAGGAGGAAACGAAGAGAGAACGGGACTTATGAAAATGTCAAAGTAATTCATTCCTGGAATTCAGATCATCTTTTAGGTAGAATTTTACTATTCGAATTAACAAGGCACTCAGATCACCATTTCATGGGTGCTAAACCCTATCAGGTACTCGAATCACGTGAAGAAAGTCCAATGCTACCCTATGGATACCCGGCGATGCTCATACTTTCCTATTTTCCATTTCTATTTATTCCAATCATGGAAAAAGAGCTTGAAAAACAAGGGTTTATTGGCTGAAAATAATTTAGAAAAGGCTTATCCCCGTTTTAAGCCCAACAAACCATGGTTTTATACTTTCACCTCCTCTTGGAATAAATATTTCTGGATTTGGAAAATAATCTATAAAAGGAACATACAAAAACTCAAATTCTGCAAAAACACCTAGGTGTTTGGAAAGACCTCGTTCGTGTAAGAAACTGAAGCGAAAACCATTTCGCTTAAAGCTATATATATTAGGGATTTCAGTTCGCTCTGAATATGAATCGAATCGATTATACCCTACTAAATTCATTACCAATCCATGAATGTACTCGTATGTAAATTTATTTTTTGCTTCTAATGATTTTTGATCTTTTGAAGAAATTTTTTTCGTGTTTAACCATTCTAAGCCAATAGAAAGGGAATGTGTTCTAAACCCACCCAAAACCGTCACACCTCCATTGTTAATTGAATCAATGTGCCAGTAATCTCCAATGTGGGCACCAAATTGAAAAAACTGATACCCCCCAGTAAGGTACAATTGGTTGCGCCTTTCCGGATATTTGTCAAAGTCCGCAATCATACGGCCGAATGAAATAGAGCTAGAATTTAAAAAGGGAATGTGTAGACAGTCATTAGGATTTCGCCCTTTTTTTCGACCATCTAGCTTATTAAAAAGTGTACCATGGCTACCAATAGAAATCGCATTCTTTTTGTGTGTCATTTTATATTTAAAACCATGGGCATAAAAGGTATTGCCACTATATCTCCCTGTACCCATATAGATGGAAATTGGAGAGATACTCACTTCATGATTGATCTTTTGAGCAGCACAAAAATATGGGACCAAAATCAACAGTAGGAGGAAGAATGCTTTCATAAGAGTAGTTTTAATTATTACAGTTAAAACCATTTAAATGTTACAGCGCCGAAAAAAATGCATAAAAAAAGCGCTCCATTGTGGAGCGCTTTCAATGTATTATTTCGAAATTCTATTTAATAATCACTTTTTGATTGAATACTTGACCTTCAATTTCTACTGAACAGAAATAAAGACCTGCTTTCAAGTTTAGATTATTGTAAGAAACCATATTTGTTGAAATATTCGACTCTGACTGAACCAATTCACCTAATGCTGAATGTATTGCAATCGATTGAATATTGCCTTCTTTGGCTCTGAATACCAATACAGATGATGCTGGATTTGGATACACCTCAAGTGCATTATCTACAGCTATTTCATCAAGACTATTCAATCCATCAAGATTCGTTGCTCGAACAATTCGTCTACAAAAATACCCCATGGTGGTATCTACATAGGCCATTGATTTTTCAATGCTCATATCAGGGTTTTGACCTAGAGCATTTTGACTAATTGCGATACCATATCCGGCTTCAAAACCAAGACTTAATGCAATGTTCTCGACAGTAGGCTCGTCCCAAAGATCCCATGGAGAAGCCTCAAATGGATTGGCTGTAACAAAAGGATAGGCATTGTCTACAGGAGCACCTACAGCGGTACCGCCAAAATCCATCATTCCTTCTGCTGATGCACTAGCGGCCTGAGCACCGAGCGTATATACATCACTACCGGCATTAACCGATGCCAGCACATCGTTATTTCCAAGCATATTTGCTTTGGCCATAACATCATACGAGCCACTGATGTCGGTTGTAATCAGTCCTGCACCCGTAACTGCAACATCACCCGTCGTGTAAATAGCTACTGGGTCTGTAGGACAATGAACTGCACACATTGGAATATCTCCAGCTTCTAACCAGCTTAAATCACCAATTCCTCCACCCATACTACAAACCATATGGACATCATTCGAGTAACCTGGGTGGTTTACGTTATTAAATGCTCCACCATATCCATCCCAATCACCTATTTCTGCGGTATCAATTAAGGCTGTTACATCCCCGGTAATTTCATCTACATCCAAAAACTTCGGAAGTGTGATTTCTGCATATTTATCAACTGTGGCATAACCTAAGGCTACCCAACCACCTGAACCTTGTCCAGATAGGATAATTCGCGAAGTATCAATCCCATATGTATTACCATTTTCAGTAACGTCCTTTTTAAAGAATCTTACAGCGCCCTTGGTATCCTGAATGGCACGATAAACCGCCTTCATAAGACTTGCACCTCTTTCCGCTGGTGTTTCTGCACCTGGATTCCATCCCAAACGGTATTCTAGATTTGCCACTACATATCCTCTTCGGGCGTAGCTTTGACACATCATTGTTGTCGCTGCATCTTGACGCATACCTGTCGGATTTCCGTTATAAATGATTGGCGCAAAAGTTCCGGTATGTAAAACAATAACCAAAGGTCTTTCCGTTTCCGTATCGCCTGTTGGCTCATAAAAGTCAAATTCAAGCGCAGGGATATCAGCAACTCCATCTCCAGTAAGGTCAGCTCCCGTTGGAACATAAGGAAGTCCGTTACTTGCAGCAATTACAGAATAGTTCATTCCATACTCGATGTTTGTCTGAACCGTTACGTCGGGAAAGACTTCATCAATGTATCTTACTTGGGCAAATGTGCTCCCAAGAATAGCCATACAGCTTAAAAAGGGTAGAAGTATTTTTTTCATGTGTTAATTTTTTAGTTGGTCTAAGATAAAGAATATTAGATAAAATCAGCTTATTTATTGTTTTTATCTTTCCAATCAAAGGATAGAGAGGTGTAAATCATTCGACCGACAAAAGGGCCTCCATATACCTGTAGAACTTGATTGTTGAGCAAATTAGAGGCTCCAATTTTGATTGTTAGATTTGCTTTATCGATTCGTTTATTGATTTGAGCATCCAATAAACCATAAGTTGGAACACTACCTGTAAATTGCGGTGAACCCTCAAAAATGAAGCCTTCAATCCATTTATAATTGATGTTAAATCCTAAACCATCGAACTTATTTATCGCCAAATCCCTCCCCCTAAAACCGATATTAAACTTGTGCTCCGGAGTATTGTATGCAGGAATAATCGGGTCATCTGATTCTTTATTTAGGACATTCCAAGAATAATTACCGTTTATGGCATAATGATCACCTAAATAGTAATTTAGACCAACAGTCGCCCCTTGTGTGGTAATCGTTTCTCTGGAGTTTGTGGCAATCCGATAAACATCATTCACAACAAAACCACTTTGTAAAATCGTGATATCTGCTCCTGTAGTAAACCCAATAAAATTGGTATACGAATTAAAATAATAGTTCATATCGACGTAGAGATTTTTAAATAGAACCCCACGATAACCTATCTCCACAGACTTGACCTCTTCGGGTGCAATGGGATCTAAGTTGAAATAAGACAAGGTGTCAGGGTTCTGCGTGTAATAATAATCCCTTAAAGACTCAATCGTCACCAGAGAATCATATCCACTAATATTCCCTACAAGCTTTGCACGACCAACGTTGTAGTACATATACTGATTCAGAAGGGTTGGATTTCGAATAGCAGAGGTAAATGTAGCTCTTAAAGAGTGTTCCTTATTAGGTTGCCATATTAAAGATAATGCAGGAGAAGGTAAGAAATCAAAATTTTCATTTTTGTCAAGTCGCATTGAGGCTTTTAAAATCCATTCCTCGTCTTTGAACCTTTTTTCTAAGCCGCCATAGACACCGAATTCTCTATTGACAATTGTTACTCCACCCGTATCGCTAAATAATGCACCCTCCGATTTTGGAGTATATATTCTTCCATTGGCACCCACCGTGAATTTGGCAAACTCAGAGTCAAAAATCTTTTCACCATGCAAATGATACAAGGCCGACTTATCTTGAATTCTTGACCCCCCTTCCAAAAATGATGATTTGGAAGTAATATCATTCAGTAGTGAGTCAAATCGGTCAGTTCCAGGCTCAAAATAGGCCAACGCTCCCCCAAGATCACCATGCTCTTGATTGGCAAAAGCCTCAGCCTCGTCATGCCATATCGCCATCTGTTCAGCATTAGCATCAACAACTGAATCAATCGCTTCAATATCTAAAGTTGATCCCAGTGTAGGTTCCCAAATGACATTAGGATCTAAGTCTCTAACCTGGTCCGTAATATTACCTGTCCAGTAACCTCGATAACGATTGTACCAATCCCAATCATCACTTGCTGCATCTTGCATTAAGAATGCCGTTAGTACAGCATCGTAGGAATTTCCAGCATCCTCATTTGTGGCATATGCCCTTATGAAAAAATCATCCTTTTTCCTTAGCTCTAATCGGTTCTGTACAAAAAGAATATCCTTCAAGCTGAATCTATTGTCCCCTTGATATACTGTTGTCCCTGTTCCAAAATTGGATGCTAAAATAAGCTCGATATCTTCCGTAAACAAATAGTGAAGTGCTGCGGAAGCCTTAAAGTTTTCTGTATCATAATCCACAATATCCTGCTCCCAATAACCTGTTCTGTGCCACCTCCTAAGGCCTGGCGTCATCCACTTTGATTGAACATCTAAAGCATTATTAATATTCGGTGAGAGGTTTTCATCTCCGTATCGATTGACTGCATCATACCCCCCAGGGTTGTTCTCGTCCGTGTCCAAACCTGCAACGGAATTGGCGTTATCGGCAACCCAATCATCGGCAGACAGGTATGAAAAGTTAAGCTTGAATGCAAATTTATCCTTTCCATCTTTATTCTGAAATGCCTTGGCATATCTCAATGCATATTCATTCAGCATTCTTTCTCCACCTTTGACAGAGGCGCTAAAACCCTGAAATTTAAATGGGCTTTTGGTATACATACTGATGACTCCGTTAAATGCATTCGGTCCATAAAAGGCAGAGCTCGCACCCGAAACAACTTCGACTTTCATCAGGTCTAATTCGGAAGCTCCCAGAAAGTTTCCTAAGGCAAAATTTAATCCAGGGGAAGCATTATCTACACCATCTATGATTTGAAGGGTTCTCACCGGAGAGGTACTATTAAACCCCCTAGTATTCACAACCTTAAAACCAAGACTTGCGGAGGTTAAATCAACTCCTTTCATGTGACTCAAGCCCTCATAGAAGTCAGTTGAGGGTGTTTCTTGAATTTCTGCGAGTGACATTGTCTCAATTGAAAGTGCAGATTCTTTTTCTTTATCTGTGGCAAAGCTTCGCACATTTACTTCCTCAAGGTTCAGGGTTCTATCGGTTTTCAATCTAATCACGAGGGGCTCTGTAACTGATGAAACAACTGTCTCCACGTCCGAATAACCCAAAAAAGAGCTAATTAAAACAATAGGTAGGTCACCTTGCAAAGAAATGGTAAAGCCCCCCTTTTCATCGGTAAATGCCCCAGCATTCAGTCCCTTTACTTTAATTTTAGCACCATCAATAGGATTAGAAGTATAATCATCAAGAAGCTTTCCCGATACAGTTATCTGAGCACTTAAATTCATTGAGACAAACACGCTCAAAAAACAAAGTAGTCCAAGTAAAGAAATTTTCATAGTAGTCATTCTTAAAACAGTTGATTAAATATAAGAAATAATGGAGCAGTAAATATATGTATCCGTCTACGACTTATAAAGTTAGTTCTGTAGCTTATTTAAAATACTTTCAGAAGACAAAAAAGGAGCCGTTAAGCTCCTTTTAATTTTTTAAAAGTGATCTCGCTATTTCAACAAAGAAACCTTGATGTCTCTTTCTGCTGCTTTTTCAATGAACTCATCTATCATTTCCGAAACATCCGTATCGATGTAGGAAGATTCTTTCATATCAATCACCAGTTCTGTACCGTGCTCAATTTTCTCTAGAGAATTATACACCGAGCGCTTGTTAAAAAAAGTAATCTTTTCTGCAAAAACCATCTTTAATTTCTTGATTCCTCCTTGGGTCTCATCAATAATGGAGAATGCGGCACCTAATTTTGCTGGTATAATCGTTATAATTGCCACAAGCATCCCCAATGAAATCCCTTTCAATAAATCAATAAATACAACTCCTAGAATAGTAACTAAAAAAGGAACAAAACGCTGCCAACCCAATTTGTACATCGACTTGAAGAGCGAAGGTTTAGCGAGTTTAAAACCAACAATAAATAAAATACTTGCCAATACAGCTAATGGAATGAGGTTCAGCACAAAAGGAATGAGTCCCACGCAAGTTAAGATGAAAAACCCATGTAAAATCGCTGATATTTTTGTTTTACCACCAGACTGGATATTTGCCGAACTTCGAACAATTACCTGCGTAATTGGAAGACCTCCAATGAGTCCAGACAACATATTTCCTGTTCCCTGAGCCAGCAGCTCTCTATTTGTATTTGTAGTCCCTTTATCTGGGTCCAATTTATCAGTAGCATCAACACAAAGCAAAGTTTCCAAACTAGCGACTACTGCAATTGTAACACCGGTTATCCATACATTTGCATTTGTAATCTGGGTAAAATCAGGAGTCGTAAAATTTGACAGGAATTCTCCCATATTTGACGATGTAGGAACGCTTACAAGATGCTCGCCCTTAATCCCCATTTCTGGGAAAAATTTTGAGGAAAAGACCTGATACAAGATACCAAATACAACAGCCACCAAAGGACCTGGAATAATTTTAAATATTTTACTCTTTTTGACTAAAACTAAGTCCCATAAAAGCAGAATAAATAAAGAGACAGCAGCCACAAGCATTGAACTTGGGGAAACATAGTCAAACATATTAATCAATTCGGAGAAGGTATTCTGACCATCTACTTGCTGAAAAGATAAATCTCCCTCGTAGTCTGCATCGTATCCAAAAGCATGAGGGATTTGTTTGATAAAAATGATAATCCCAATGGCTGCGAGCATGCCCTTGATGACAGAGGATGGGAAGTAGAATCCAATCACTCCACCTCTGGCCAGGCCTAAAACAAGTTGCACAAACCCCCCAATGATTACAGCGACCAAGAAAGTTTCAAATGCACCAAGATCTTGAATTGCGTTTAAAACAATAATTGCTAATCCAGCTGCGGGTCCGCTAACACCAAGAGACGAATCGCTTATCGCTCCCACAACAATACCACCTATTATACCTGCGATTAATCCTGAGAAAAGTGGCGCACCACTTGCCAAAGCAATACCCAAACAAAGGGGAACTGCTACAAAAAAGACAACAATACTCGCAGGTATGTCCTGTTGCCAATGTTTAAAGAAATTTCTATTCATGAGTTTATTATAAAATTTAAAAAAGATAATGGTCTATTCTATAAATTTTACATTCGGGAGGGCAGTAATGTTCTTGATTTATACCGTCAGATGGTCTAAACAAGTAATAATAATTCATATCGGAGAATTGAAGACATTCTTTTTGATTCGCTACATTGCTCGATGAAACCTCAAGTTCCTCGGTTTCCTCATTTTCCTCACTTTCCTCACTTTCCTGACTTTCCTCTTTTTCTTCTTGTTCAGGATTATCTGTGCTCGATTCAATAGGGTTATGGACTTCCTTGTTAGGTTCGTACATAAATAATGTAGGCATAGACGCTGTACTTAAGTTTGAAAGTACAGCATTATTCGCATAAAGAAGAACAACTTGAACCGAAAATAGCAAGAGACAAATGAGAGAAAGATATTTGGTAAAGTTAGGTTTCATTTTGTTTAGACAAGCAAAAATAAAAAATTCATCAAATTACATCAAGTTCTTTTCCCACTTTTATGAAGGCCTTAATTGCGCGGTCGAGCTCCTCTTTTGAATGTGCTGCAGAAATCTGAGTTCTAATTCTCGCGGCACCTTTTGCAACAACAGGATAGAAGAAGCCAATTGCATAAATCCCTTCTTTTAAAAGCCCGTCAGCAAACTTTTGCGACAAGGCGGCATCGTAAAGCATAATCGGTACAATCGGAGAATCTCCTTTTTTGATATCGAAGCCAGCTGCTATTATTTTGTCTTTAAAATACTTTGTATTTGCTTCTAACTGATCGCGCAACCGTGTAGATCCACTCAACAATTCAAATACTTTTAATGATGCTCCAACAATCGATGGCGCTAAAGAATTGGAAAATAAATATGGGCGTGATTTTTGACGAAGCATCTCAATCACCTCTTTTTTGCCAGTTGTATACCCTCCCATTGCACCACCGAGCGCTTTTCCTAGCGTTCCCGTAATAATATCTACTCGATCTAAAACACCACAGTATTCAGGAACTCCGCGACCTGTTTCTCCTATAAAACCTGCCGAATGACATTCATCAGTCATCACCAAGGCATCATACTTATCAGCTAAATCACAGATTGCATCCATTTTTGCAATGTCACCGTCCATAGAAAATACACCATCAGTTACGATGATTCTAAATCGTTGTTCTTGTGCAGCGATAAGTTGGGTCTCCAGATCTACCATATCTGAATGCTTGTAGCGATAACGATGTGCCTTACATAGCCTTACACCATCGATTATAGATGCATGGTTCAATTCATCAGAAATAATAGCATCTTCCTTGCCAAAAAGAGGCTCAAATAAACCACCATTGGCATCGAATGCTGCCGCATAGAGTATGGTATCCTCGGTGCCGTAAAACTCTGCGATTTTATGTTCAAGACGCTTATGAAGGTCTTGTGTCCCACATATAAATCTTACTGAGCTCATTCCGTAACCATGAGAATCAAGCGCATCCTTAGAGGCTTGAATTACCTCCGGATGAGAAGATAGCCCCAAATAATTATTTGCACACATGATGACAACGTCCTCACCTGAATCAATTTTCACCTCCGATCCTTGAGGAGAAGTTATAACTCGCTCTTTTTTTAATAAGCCGTTACTTTCGATTTGTGCTAGCTCTGCTGTTAAATGATCTTTTAATTTACCGTACATAATTCTTTATTTACTATAAGTTTTAATCTTTGCCTTTATTAGGTCAAATAAAAGTTTACTTTCTTTCAGATTTAGTTTTCTTCCAAATTTCTTGTGCTTACCAAAATATTCAAATTCAAAACGTTCGCCTCCGCTAACCCAAGGCGATGATTCCCAAACCGCACGAATGGTTCTATTTTCAGGAATATCAAATTGAAAATCTTTGATATTTGAAAAGTAATAGGTTCTCAGCTTTCCGTAGGAGAAAAATGAATTCTTTATATGAAATCCATCGCGATCAAGTTTTAAAAGCTCCTTACCAAAAATTAACCATAAATATGCCTTTGAAATTCGAAAAGCATAATACACCCAAAAAATCAGAAATATATAAAGTATGATTCTTTCTTGTTCAGTGAGTGAAAGCTGAATTAAAGACCAAATCACTGTACCTCCAATGCAATACCACATGCCCAACCAAGCGCCCATTAAAGCATTCACAAATAAATTTTTCTCAGGTACAATGACCACCGTTGTTTTGGCTTTAGAATCTTCAAAACTAATACGATCACCAATCGTTTTCATGGGACAAAAATAAAAAAACCCCTAAGAATACTTAGGGGTTTTTATCAATATTAAAATATTTTAATAGTTCCACACGTCATGTTCCCATTTGCGTATTTCACCTTTCACCTTTTCAGCTTCATACAATGCATCTACACCAAATCGGTAGTCTTCAATTTCACGATCGAACTTATCAGACGTTCTATAAATCTGGGCGTTATACTTACGTTTCCAAAATAAATCATCAAAAGTCATCCATTGTGCATCGCTTCTGTCGTTATAGGTATAATAATTAACCATGACATTTCTTAAATCAGGAAAATACAGCCAAAACATTTCAAGCTGGATTGTTGATTCGTTTTCTAAAGGAGCAAACTCACTACTTTCTTGACTGTAGAAGGATTCGACCCCATCACGGAAAACAACCATATTGCCACGTAGTTCTTTATGCTGTTTGGGCTCTGTCTTAGTATACTTACAAACAGGTGCGATAGCAATGATTCTTTTGTCTAAAACAGAACGCTCTTTGTCAAAAAACCAATCTTCTTTTATATTGTATGCCGTAATTCCTTCTGACGACTGAAAAGATATTGGTCCATCCTCACGCATCAATCCAGAACCACCGTTGGCTACTGATTTGTTCCAACGTATCTCGAGATCTGCTTTATCGAATGTTAGCATATCTGAACGAGTTGGATCAAAGCTGAGGTTAACAATTGAATCAAACCAAACTTCAAATGTTTGTCCTGGAGACGATTGCGTTATTTCAGGGTCGTTTTGAAGCTTCTCATCAGTTCCATCTATATTTACTTCGATTACAGGCCCCTGACCTAATGCAGCTACAACCTCATTGATAGAATTTTGATACTCTTCGTTTATAAAATAGTCCTCACTACCCGAAACTCGCTCAATAGGATATTTAAACTGATAACCGTCCTCGACAATTTGAGCCGGATTGTAGGTGACACTTGTTGAAACACGATATACTGGAAGATCACCCAACATAATATGTCTTAGAATAATCGTCCAAAGTGACCATCTCTCCTGATGTTTTATCCAATATGAACCGTCAACCTCTGCCTCGTTTAAAGGCGGCTTAAATTGAGAATCAAATTCATCAAAAGGAAAAAATATTTCATGATTCAATTTTTCTCGAGCATCGATCCTAGAGAATACTCTTTTGGCCCAAACATAATCAGCATAGCGCACATGCTCATATGGCACTGCACTTCGAATAGGTACTTCATCTTTGATCACAACACCATCGGTTATTCCACCTTTCAAGGTATTATATGGGCCTCGGGGTGGCACATCTTGACCGAAGGTAGCAACACCAATTATAATACTAAATACGATTGTTAAAGAAGTACTTTTCATAATATTTCTATTTTATCTCGAGGACACCATCAATAATGTCTTTCTTACCAGTATCCGTTCTTTTAGTAAAAAGAACGATACCAATTTTCTGACCTGGTCGAGCCTTCGCTAAATTTGCTGGCTTCAGCCTATCTCCAGAAAACCCTTTTCCGAGAATTTCTCCACCAGTTACTTTATACTTAATTCCTTTAAAGTTAAACGCATCACCCAATCCTACATCTAAAAACCCTCCTCTAGATTTGGCCATAGACTTCGTTTTAACCTCAGGCTTCGGGAATTTTTTGACTGGATACTTGTAATCGCCAAATTTTACATTATTTCCGTTATTATCTTTTCCTTGTAATGTCACTGTTACACTTCTGGTTCCTCGATTTACATATAACCAATCTCCTTTGTAGGAAATCCCATCAGCATCTTTCCATGACTTATTCTTTGTTGATTTCGAACAACCTCGGCAAGAAACCGAGGTAGAAACTACACCAGCCGCTGAATAAGTTACTTTATTGGGCCAATCTGTATAAAAGACAGAAACCTCTGGTAATGCTATAGAACCACCTTTTTCCACAACCTTTACTACGGTAGAATACTGTGCAGGTTTCAAATTGCCAAATTTATCTTTAATGGCTATGGTACCTGTAAGCTCAATTTCTCCGCCTGATGGAGCAGTGTAGGCAATGTAAGCCTGTCCTCCTTTCGTTTCCACCAATTTACCCTTACCATCATCTGGAGTTACGACTGGTTGCTTCTCAGAATCAAAGGCAGCCATCATTACTCTCAAGGTGTCCGTTGCTCCACCACTCACTGAAGGAGCTGCTATCGCTAAAGAGGTCACTTTATTAAAAGCATAGTTACCGCCCCCTACTTTTGATGAAAGGTATGACATTGCATCGGCTCTTGCCGTAAGTATTTCGCTTTGCAAACTTGACAACGCTGCAATGGCTGCAACGGAAGGTGCATGATCAAATGTTCCACCCACCCAGTGTCGTTTCTTACCCTCCTCATGAGGATCATCTTGCATTTCATTTTTAGTCAACCCTTTATATAAACTTCTTATGATTCCCTTGTCATCTTGCTTTACATCTGATGCATCTAGAGCTTTAGTTAATTGTTTATCAAGGTCAGCAAGATCTTTAAATTTTTTAATCTTTGGATCTTTGAAGGCATATTTTTTGCCATCTTCATCAATCGCAGAGGAAGCATCAACAATCAAATCACATATTTCAGTACGAAACTTCTCCATTGCCGGCCAAACTGCAAAACCTGGGGCTTTAGTGTTTGGGGCCATTATGTTCTCGTTAATACCCATAATTAGCATTTGCTCATCGTATGCATCTTTCTTTGCAACATGATTTAAATTCATTTTAATGGGTTTGATGGGCTCACTATTCTTTGAAAGCCCAGGCTTCGTTATATTGGCGAAGTCCAACTTCCACTCTGCTCTATCTTTAATACAGATTGGTTTCTCAGCTGTTGGACTCAAGTCTTCTGCACAGGCCTGAAAAATTAAAAGCTTGATTCGATCAATAAGGGCTATTTTTTCGGAGGTTGCTTTGTCGATTTTCTCCATAACGGTGTATATACCCACAGCTGTCTTGTTTTCGCCGCCTTCATCGTTGGTTTTCTTCGATGCTACATCAGATTTTTTTTCATCACCTCGTTGTACCTCCGTGATATTTCCTGTCTGGATATTTGCTTCAATGTTAATAAATGCATCAAGTATTGATTTAGATACATTCAACGCCAATAGTGCGGTGAGTACCAAATACATCATACCGATCATTTTTTGTCTTGGGGTTTCCTTGCCTCCTGCCATATTCTATCGTTCTTAATTTATTAATTAAAGATTACGACTTCATTGCCTTAAGCATGTTGCCATATACATTGTTCAAATCACCTA
>CAJXCU010000034.1 GCA_913051935.1 uncultured Flavobacteriales bacterium | reverse complement strand
GGATGGATATTATACAGACGATGAAATTGAAGAAACTAAATTCCAAAAATTAAGAAAAAAAATATTTTCAAAATGGTGGAAAAAGAAATAGCATTGGAAGGTTTAATTTTAATAAAACCCAAAATATTTACGGATCATAGAGGAGACTTTTTCGAATCTTACAACACTAATCGCATAAATAAACTTATTGGTGTTAAAACAATTTTTTTTCAAGATAATATATCTGTTTCCAAAAAAAATGTCCTTCGGGGATTACATTTTCAGAGACCACCGATGGCTCAAGCTAAATTAATTCAAGTTTTTAAAGGAAGCATACTAGATGTGGTTGTTGATATTAGATTAAACTCCCCTACTTACGGACAATATTATAAAGTCGAACTAAATGATCAAAATAGACTTCAGCTATGGATTCCAGAAGGTTTTGCACATGGATTTTTTACCTTAGAGGATAACACTATATTTTCTTACAAATGTACATCTGCTTATTCAAAAAATCACGAAATGAATCTCTTATGGAACGATCCTTTGTTGAACATAGACTGGGGCATTACTTCTCCACTCCTCTCAGATAAAGATAAACTGGGTCAGCCTTTTGAAAATTTTGATTCTCCATTTAAATAGTTATGATCAATTATATCAACTTATTCATATTCATTACTGGAGGAATAGTTATCTCTTTGATCTGTAACAAACTGCTACTGCGATTTTCACAAAGTTTGGGAATTAGAAATAAAAATGATGTTACCATCAGATGGAGTAACCAGTCTAAACCCTCGTTGGGTGGAATTGGTTTGTTTCTTGGTTTCCTCTTTGCTACATTTTTATATTTGATGCTCGAGCCAGACATCAATATATTTGGAAACATTGAATTTATTGGATTATTCTTTTCTGCAAGTTTAGCCTTTTCAATGGGACTTGCAGATGACGCGTATGATACAAAGCCAATTTTCAAATTATTTATTCAGATATCATGTGGCTTGTTTTTAGTCCTATCCGGAACTACCATTGACTTATTTCATCATATGCTTATTGATAGCTTCATTACAATCATATGGGTAATTATTTTGATGAACTCCTTAAACATGCTTGATAATATGGATGGCATCACTGCAACCACGGTTTTGTTTGCCCTTCTCTCTTGTCTAGTATCCGCAATGCTTGTAGGAGACTCCAGTCAAATGTATTGGATGTATATTATGGTTGCCGTCATTGGTTCGATACTTGGGTTTTTGAGATACAATATCAATCCGTCAAAAATGTTCATGGGGGACGCTGGAAGTCAGTTCATTGGGCTATTTGTCGCTTTCTTTACGATTAAATTTTTATGGAATTTAGGTTCCATTACCCAAACACATTCGTGGGTAAGCCTCATTTTGGCGCTTACAGCGCTAACTCCTGCAGCTGCAGATACACTAACGGTAGTCATCAATAGACTCAAGGCAGGAAAATCTCCAATGGTAGGTGGCAAAGACCATACAACTCATCATTTAGTTTACGCTGGGTTTAAAGACCGACAGGTATGGATGATTTTTAGTGTCATCGGTTTTGGATCCTTTATACTATCCGTGGGCATTATCTATCTGGTGCATATGCGTTTTCTAGACGCGACAATTTTATTCCTCCTTTATTTTGTAATTGTGTTTGGTATGCTTTATCGCAATACCATAAAATACAAGAGCTCCAGCTAACATATTTTTATCTACATCCGTATAAATAGAACAAAGATTGAAAGAATTCTGTTTCTTTTGTAGTAAACAAAATTTCACTTCGTGTCAAATAAAAATATTGAAATATACGGTGCCAAAGAACATAATCTAAAGAATATTGATTTAACCGTACCAAGAAATGAGCTTGTCGTTTTTACAGGGCTCAGCGGAAGTGGGAAGTCATCGTTGGCATTCGATACATTGTTCGCTGAAGGGCAAAGACGTTACATTGAGACATTTTCATCATATGCACGACAATTTATTGGAGGAATGGAACGTCCCGATGTAGATAAGATAGAGGGCCTCTCCCCCGTCATATCTATAGAGCAAAAAACAGTTTCTAAATCTCCAAGATCTACTGTAGGAACCATCACGGAGTTGTATGACTTTTTTCGATTGCTATACTCAAGGGTATCAACAGCCTATTCATTTGAAACCGGTGAAAGAATGGTAAAATATTCTGAGGAACAGCTATCTGAATTACTCAAAACAACATATCAGGATGAAAAAGTTGCTGTTTTGGCTTCTAAAGTGAGGTCGCGAAAAGGTCACTACCGAGAACTTTTTGAACAAATTTCTAAAATAGGTTACACCAAAGTTCGTGTAGACGGACAAATCACAGATATTTCGCCCGGTATGAAATTAGACCGCTACAAGGTCCATGATATTGAAGTTGTAATCGATCGATTTGCAGTGAAAGACGTTGATTTAAGTCGCATTCAAAAGTCGGTGAATACTGCTTTTGATATAGGTGATGACTTCTTGGTAATCTTTAATTACCAAACGAAAAAAGTACGAAAATTTAGTAGGAAATTTATTTGCCCCACGACCGGTATAAGCTACCCTGACCCCGAACCCAATTTGTTCTCCTTTAATTCTCCTTACGGTGCCTGTCCGAAATGTGCGGGTATCGGTACAGTGAAAATCGCAGATCTAAAAAAAGTAATTCCAGATGCAAGCAAAAGCATTAAAGTGGGAGGAATAGAACCACTAGGGAAATATAAGAAAAATTGGATTTTTCAAGAAATAGAAAGGATACTTCAAACAACTGATTTTGATATAACTATGCCGATTTCGGCGTTAAATGAACAAACACTTTCGCTCCTTTTGAACGGCGCACAATCTTTTGATGCCATTGACGAAGATCGAAATTCATTCGAAGGAATTCTTCCATTTCTCAAAAGACACGCCTTTAGTAGTTCTAAAAAAATTCAGCGGTGGGCTCAAGGATACACCACAAATGAAACATGCAAAAATTGTAATGGTTCACGACTGAAAAAGGAAGCTGGATTCTTCCGTATTGATGGAAAAAGTATCGCAGAGATAAGTAATTGGGGATTAGATGAGCTAAAAATTTGGCTCCAAAATATTGAATCTAGCCTTGACCAGAAGCAAAAAACAATTGCAAAAGAGTTACTTAAAGAAATCAATGTACGCCTTAATTTTATTCTTGATGTAGGCCTTGGGTACCTAAGCCTTAATAGACCTTCAAAATCATTATCTGGAGGTGAAGCCCAACGAATTCGATTGGCAACGCAAATTGGGACAGAACTAATCAACGTATGCTATATTTTCGATGAGCCTTCCATTGGACTGCACCAAAGAGACAATAAAAAACTTATTCAGTCATTACAGAAACTGAAAAAAAATGGCAATTCGGTAATTGTTGTTGAACATGATAAAGAAATAATGGAATCTGCTGACTTCATCGTAGATATTGGCCCAAAAGCAGGAGTTCACGGAGGTTCAATCGTGAGCAAAGGAACTTATGCCTCAATGCTAAAATCGAACTCCCTAACAGCGCAATACCTGAGCGGAGAAAAACAAATCAAAGTACCAAAAAAACGTAGGCCAGGAAATGGAAAAATATTGGAACTAATTGGTGCATCCGGCAATAACCTAAAAAATATTGATCTAAAACTAAAGCTTGGTACATTAATCTGTATTACTGGCGTTAGTGGAAGTGGAAAATCAACTTTAATCAATCAAACGCTTGTGCCTATATTGTTCGAGCACATCTACAATGGTGTCCGAAAACCACTACCCTATAAAAAAATAAAAGGATTAAAATACGTTGATAAGGTCGTGGAAATAGACCAAAATCCAATAGGCAGAACACCAAGATCAAACCCAGCAACGTATACCAAAATATTCGATGAAATTCGGCAATTGTTTGCGAGTCTTCCCGAATCATTGATCCGAGGTTATAAACCTGGTAGGTTTTCCTTCAATGTTTCAGGTGGGAAATGCGAAACTTGCAACGGAGGGGGAATGAAGCTTATTGAGATGAATTTTCTTCCAGACGTTCATGTGGAATGTGAAACTTGTAATGGGAAGCGATACAATTCAGAAACGCTTCAGATTAAATACAAAGGAAAATCAATTTCGGATGTACTCAATATGACAATCGAACAAGCGTATGAATTCTTTGAACCTTATCCAAAAATTCGTCAAAAAATTGGTACTTTGAAACGTGTTGGACTCGGTTATATAAAGCTCGGCCAGTCATCTACAACCTTATCAGGTGGAGAAGCACAAAGAATAAAACTCGCCAGCGAACTTTCCAAAAAATCTACAGGTAAAACCATTTATATTCTTGACGAACCTTCCACAGGTCTGCATTTTGAGGATATCAAACAGCTGCTCTCTGTATTAAATGCACTTGTTGACGAGGGAAACACGGTATTGGTCATCGAGCACAATCTCGACATTATTAAAATGGCAGATCAGGTAATAGATATTGGTCCTGAGGGAGGCGCTATGGGTGGGAATATTATCTTCAGCGGAACGCCAAAACAAATGGTTCAAAAAGCACAGAAAACCTCCTACACTTCGAAATACTTAAAAAAAGAACTCTTAACTTGAATTGAATGAATTAAAATGTGGCTGCATAAAATATTTAAATTAATTTTGTGACTACTTAAAAGACAAAACAAACATTATGGCTTTAGAAATAACAGATGCGAACTTTGATGAATTGGTGCTCAAATCAAACAAACCAGTTGTGGTTGATTTTTGGGCAGAATGGTGTGGTCCTTGTCGAATGATTGGTCCACTTATCAGTGAAATGTCCAAAGACTACGAAGGAAAAGCGCTTGTCGGAAAGGTGAACGTGGATCTTAATGCCAATGTATCTGCGCAATTTGGTGTTCGAAGCATCCCTACTGTTTTATTTATCAAAAATGGAGAAGTAGTTGACAAGTCGGTAGGAGCCGTTCCAAAAGCAACTTTAGAAGCGAAATTAGAGGCTTTACTATAACACTTTCTTCATTTTTCGCTCTGCGAATTCAGAAGCTGCGTCTGAAAGGTGAGCAAAACTTTCGAGAACATTCCATAAATGTATCCATGACTAATTTGTACAGGAGACTTTTGTATTACGGTTTAGGGTTTGGAATTGGCCTAATCTTCGTTTTCTTTTTCTTCGAAAACAGAGGTTGCAGTTGGTTACCTGAGAACAGAGTGAGAGAGATGGTTATGGATAGAGTTGTCTATATCTCAGAAAGTAACCTAAAAATTTTAAAAAATCTTACTATCAAAGAGGAGGAATTAAGCCGCTATCTGAACAAGGCAGATGTACTATTTAAAAAGAGTGAAAAGGCAAGCAACCCGCAAATATACCACATAGAGGGACCAACAGATTCAAAGGATAATTTTGTCTGTCAGATAATAATTCATAAGAACGCCTTGACCTGTGAGCTTATACCAAATCAATTTTCAGCAAAAAATACGAAGCCAACCAAAAAAGGCTTAGGTAAGCCAGTTCATTTTCCGTCGAAAAAAAATCTTTTCTATTCTGATTCAAGTGCACATACTATTTGCCAAAGAAAAGCGTTAGGTATTGCAGAGGATAGTACTTTACTTTCGCTTTTTCTAAAAAATGGGCGAATTGATATTTCCGAAACAGACCTGACCAAAAAACCCAAACCGACTTATGCAATGGTGTTTAGGACAGATCAAGGTGAGGAAGTAAAATTTTTCGCTACTTACTTTAAAGAGAAAGCGAGAATCTACGAATTTGCATTTGACAACGATCAATGTCTTAAATAAAAAAATAGACGGATTGAATTGACCTTTTTTGTTTAGTAGAGGTTTCTTATGCGGCTTGAAATACTACCTCAAATGTTAGCATTTATTTAAGAAATCATGCAAATAAACACCTCACTTTTTATACATTTGAAACATGGAATTTTCAGCTGATCAAATTGCCGGTATTCTTAATGGAGAAATTCAAGGAAACGCGGATATTACAGTAAACGATTTGTCTAAGATTGAAGAAGGAAGACAGGGAACATTGAGTTTCCTATCTAATCCCAAATACGAGGAATACATATATACAACCGAATCGTCAATATGTATTGTAAATAAAGCCTTCGAGCCAAGTAAAACTCTTCCCGGTACACTAACCCTTATAAAGGTTGACGATGCCTATTCCTGCTTTGCTAAACTGCTTGAACTTTACGGTAATCTGTACAAAAAAGAGCCAGGAATAGAGAAACAAACTCATATTGATGAGACTGCAAGCATCGGAAAAAATGTGCATATAGGTTCCTTTACTTATATCGGAAAAAACGCAAAGATTTCGGATGATGTTGTGATTTACCCGAATTGTTACATCGGAGAAAATGCAGTCGTTGGAAAAAGCACAAAAATCTATCCCAATGTAAATGTTTATCATGACTGTAAAATAGGTTCAAATTGTATAATTCATTCTGGAAGTGTTATTGGATCTGATGGTTTTGGTTTTGCTCCAGACGAAAAGGGGAAATTTCAAAAGATTCCTCAAATCGGAAATGTAGTTATTGAAGATGATGTTGAACTTGGGTCAAATGTGTCAGTAGACCGTGCGACTATGGGCTCTACGTTTATTAGAAAAGGGGTGAAAATAGACAATCTTTGTCAAATTGCGCACAATGTAGACGTCAATGAAAATTCCGCAATGGCAGCGCAAGTAGGTATTGCAGGCTCAACCAAAATAGGTAAAAATGTTCTCATTGGCGGCCAAGCTGGAATTAGCGGACATATCAAAATAGCCGACCAAACAAAAATTGTAGCTCAATCCGGAATTCCATCGAGTGTGAAGAAAGCACAAACCTTAATGGGTTCACCGGGCATTCCATTGGATGACTTTAAAAAATCCTACTTTGGCTTTAGAAAGCTTCCTGGACTGCTGAAAAGAGTTCAAGAATTAGAAGAGAAAATAGAAGCATTAACCAAAGTATAAATCGATGTCGGAAAAGCAAAGAACACTCAAAGGAGTTGTTAAAATGAAAGGTATAGGACTCCACACTGGAGTTATTGCGAACCTTGAAATTCATCCTGCACCTGCAAATCATGGGTATAAATTTCAAAGAATAGACCTTGAAGGAAAACCTACAATCAAAGCAGATGTGGACCGTGTAATATCTACTGAAAGAGGAACAACACTTGAACAAAATGATGCACGAGTTCATACAACAGAACATGTATTAGCTGCTATTTATGGCTGTCAAGTAGACAATGCACTAATCACGGTTGATGGACCTGAAATTCCGATTATGGATGGAAGTGCCCTAAAATTTGTAGAAGCAATCGAAGCGGTCGGATATGAGGAGCAAGATGCCGAAAGAGTATATTTTGAGTTAACCGAAAATATTCCCTGGGAAGATGAAGAAAATGGAATTGAATTCCTTGCCATACCTGATGTCAACTATAGACTAACAGTCATGGTAGATTACCAATCTCCTGCGCTAGGAACACAGCATGCGAGCATGTATCATATTGGTGAATTTAATAAGGAAATCGCAAAATGTAGAACATTTGTTTTTCTCAGAGAGCTTGAATATTTGGCAAAAAACAACCTCATAAAGGGCGGAGATCTCGACAATGCAATTGTATTGGTTGAACGTCCGACTATTTCCCAAGATGAGCTAACCAAACTTGCCAAGCTTTTAGGTAAAGAAGACTTAAAGGTTAGTGTCGAAGGAATCGGTGTGCTTAATAGCACCAAGCTTCAGTACGAAAATGAACCGGCAAGACACAAATTATTAGATATTGTGGGTGATTTAGCACTTATCGGCAGACCCATTAAAGCCCATATCCTTGCGGCGAGACCAGGTCACTCAGGAAACGTTCGATTTGCAAAAGTTTTAAAAGAACAGATAAAAAAACAGCAACAAAAGGGAAAGATATTTGATTTAAGCCAACCTGCATTATATGATATAAATGATATCGAAAAAATGCTCCCACACCGATTCCCATTCTTAATGGTAGACAAAATTATGGAAATCACAGAGGACTCCATTTGGGGTGTAAAAAACATCACGATGAATGAACCTGTATTTACAGGTCATTTTCCTGGAAACCCAGTCTTTCCAGGAGTTTTACAGGTTGAGGCGATGGCGCAAGTCGGTGGAATTTTTGCCTTAAGTAAAGTAGAAGATCCTCACCTCTACTCCACGTATTTTATGAAAATTAATAATGTAAAATTCAAACAAAAAGTACTTCCAGGCGATTCAGTTGTTTTTGAGCTTAAGCTCATGTCTGCCATTCGAAGGGGACTTGTTGAAATGGCAGGAACAGCCTATGTAAATGGGAAGGTTGTTGCTGAGGCAGAAATGCTAGCCCAAGTAATAAAAGACAAAGAAGCATAATGAACATAAGCCCTCTAGCATCTGTACATCCAAAAGCGCAGCTAAATAGTGGAGTGGTTATCGAACCATTTGCACATATTCATGAAGATGTTATTATTGGCGAAGGCACTAAAATTCACTCTAATGCTGTACTTTATCCTGGTACGAGAATTGGAAAAAACTGTGAAATCTTTCCTGGAGCTGTTATCGGAGTCATACCGCAAGATTTAAAATTTAGCGGTGAATATACAATCGTAGAAATAGGCGACCATACAGTTATTAGAGAATGTGTGACCATTCACAGGGGGACCAATGACAAACTAGCTACAAAGATAGGTTCTCATTGCTTGTTGATGACCTACGTGCACATAGCTCATGATTGTACTATTGGAGACCATGTTATTTTGGCTAGCTATACTGGCTTATCTGGTCATGTTCAAATTGATGATTATGCAATATTAGAAGGGAAAGTTGCTGCGCAACAATTTACGCATATAGGAAAACATACGTTTGTTGGTGGTGCATCCCTGATTCGAAAAAACATTCCACCATATGTAAAAGCAGCACGAGAGCCTTTGACCTTTGCAGGTGTGAACTCGGTTGGTCTGCGCAGAAGAGGTTTTTCGGATGAAACCGTGAGACAAATTGAGGACCTTTATCGAATTCTATACATTCAAAATAGCAACATCTCAAAAGGTATAGATGCGATCAAAGAGCAAATACCCGAAAGTGACATTCGTAATGAAATATTAGATTTTATTGATGCCGCTGATAAAGGTATCATTCGCGGAATGATTTAAAATGTTTAAAAGAGGAGAAAGAGTAGAACTTGAAATCACAGATTTCGCCTTCGGAGGGAAAGGAATAGCTAAAATTTCATCTGACAACCAAAGAGGGATTGTCTTCGTACCCAACACCTATCCTGGCCAAAAAGTAAAAGTGATGATTTCTGCCAAAAAGAAAAAACACTACGAAGCCAAACTTTTAGACATACTAGAACGCTCGCCATTTGAAAAAATAAATAACTATCAAGAAATATCAGGAGCGCCATATATATTTGTACCAGTAAAAGAACAAGAACGGCTCAAACAAGATTCTACCTTAGAAACGTTCCGGAGATTATCGGGTATTCAGGAAATTAGAGAGGTTTTTGATGCTTTTATTTCAGCACCAGAACATTTTTTCTACCGAAATAAAATGGAATATAGTTTTTCATCGATTGAGCATTGCCTCGAGACAGATTCAGAAAAAGATGATGCATTCGCTTTAGGATTTAAAAGAAGAGGTACCTGGTGGAAAGTAGAAAGCCTAAATAAAGCTTCAGGGCTTTTTGACCAAGAATGGGAAGACAAGCTCAAAGAAATACGAAAATACTTAAAGAGCACAGGATTAAAAGCTTGGCATCCACCCAAAAAAACTGGTTTTTTTAGACATATAGTGGTTAGGAAATCATTTGCCGCTAATCAATTGTTGGTCAATCTCATTACAGCCTCAGAAGGGTTGAATAAATTCAATTTACAGGCGTTTTCAAGCTTCGTTCAAGAGCTCATGGGTGACCGTATTGCAGGATTACTACATACTGTGAATGACAACGTTGCTGACCGAGCAAAAATAGAGAATGGCCAGAGCAAAGTTCTTTTTGGGAAAGACATTATTCAAGAAAACCTACTTGGACTCAATTTTCAAATGCGCATGGAAAGCTTTTTTCAAACCAATCCAAAATGCGCTGAACTATTGTATAATAAGACATTAGACTATGTTTTTGAAGAAGAAATAAGTTCGGATAGGGTAGTATTGGATTTATTCTGTGGAACGGGTACCATTTCGCAATTGTTGGCAAAAAGAAATCCAGATGTTTCCATAATTGGTGTAGACATTGTTCATGAGGCTATTGAGGATGCAAAAAAAAATGCAATTGATAATGGTATTAAAAACACAACGTTTATTGCTTCGGACGTAGGGAAATTTTTAAAATTCAACCCCCAATATCAAGGAAAAATTGATACGATTATTCTTGACCCTCCTCGTGCCGGAATAGCACCCAAGACACTCAAAAAAGTAATTGAACTTGAAGCGAAAAAAATAGTCTATATCTCTTGTAATCCATCAACGCAGGCAAGAGACGCTTCAACGCTTTCAGATGTTGGTTTTAAGCTAGAAAAATATAGCTTAGTAGACCAATTCCCACATACAGGACACATCGAATCCATTGCAAAATTTAAAAAGAAATGAAAGTTGAATTAATCTCTATAGGTGATGAATTACTCATCGGACAAACGGTCAACACAAATGCGTCTTGGTTGGGCGAGACACTCTCAAAATCAGGAGCTGAAATCATCAAAACGGTGGCGATCAGTGACAAAAAAAAAGAGATCATTGCTAGTCTAAATGCCATTTATGACGATACAGACTGTATCATTATTACCGGAGGCCTAGGACCAACAAAAGATGACATTACAAAATATACTTTAGCTGAATACTTTGGAAGTAAGTTGAAACAAGACAAACACACTCTGGACAAAATTGAATCTTTTTTCAGCCAACGAAATCGACCGATGCTTGATTCAAATTATAAACAAGCCGAGCTTCCGGTGGATTGCACAATTTTAGAAAATGACTACGGTACCGCGGCGGGGATGTGGTTTGAAAAAAACAATAAAATTTTTATCAGCCTACCAGGTGTTCCTTATGAGATGCGCGGTATTATGACAGAGCAGGCCATTCCGAAACTAAAGAAACGTTTTAAGCTTAAGTCGATGTATTACAAAACAGCACTTACCCAGGGTATAGGTGAATCATTTTTAGCAGAAAAAATACAAGAATGGGAAGACCAAATTTATAAAAATGGACTATCTCTAGCATACCTTCCTTCTTCAGGAATTGTGAAACTCAGAATTTCTTCAGCAAAAGGAAGTGATGATGCTGCGATGATCGATACACTATTTGCAGAGCTAGAAAACTTAATCCCTAACCATTTCTTTGGATATGACCGTGATACTTTACCACAAATTATTGGCCAACAATTGATTGATAAAAAACTTACCATTGGAACTGTTGAAAGCTGTACAGCAGGTATGCTAGCAAGTCAAATCAGTAGTATCCCCGGCGCATCAGCCTATTATGAGGGAGCACTCCTCACCTATTCATATAAAATCAAAACAAGTCTTGCCAATGTCCCCGCTGACCTGATCCAAAAAGAAGGTGCAGTGAGCGAGCCTGTAGCCATTCAAATGGCTGAAAATGGCAGGAACATATTGGGTGCAGATATCTGTATTTCAACTACCGGAATTGCAGGACCCGGCGGAGGTACGGAAACAAAACCTGTTGGAATGGTTTGGATTGCTATTGCAACAAAAGATGGTACAACAACGAAAAAAATGCAATTTTCGAAGCACAGAGAACGAAATATCAGAATGACTGTGTTGAGCGCCTTAAACTTATTGAGACTGGAACTTAGGAAATAAGCTATTTCCCTCTACCTTCCAACTTATAGGTGTACTGAATAGTTATTGTTCTCGGTGGCTCTATTTTGAGAGGACGTAAAGAATAAGTCCTGTTTAGAATATTTGTGCCAATCAATGCTAGCTTGTGAGATTCGCTAAAATTGAAGGATATTCGTGTATCAAATATCCAATTACCAAATCGATGCGAATTATAAAAGTCCATATATTGAAGGTTTTGAAGAAACCAGTATGACTGAGTCGTCTCCTCAAAATCCCTAATAACAGCATCCATGTTTACAATCTTAGAAAAATATTTGGCACTCGCACCAACGGAAAATTTATCCCTCCAGGTGTACTCACAATCTAATTTGACGTTGTGTAAAAATCGATACTTCAAAATACCATTAGTGGCATCCAATGACGTTGAATTATAGCTAAATTCAACTTGGTTAAAATCTGAAGCATACACAAAGTCTGGAGAAAGTGTCTTGGGTACAATATAATTGTATCCCATTAAAAATGTCATTTTACTATTATTCTTAAGCTCTGCAAATCCAGTGAAAGAAGCATCGATACCCAATACTCGGGAATCTCCGGTATTTAAAAACATAAAACCAGCTCCTGAGGACATGGTTTGAGGAGAAGTAAATTCATCCCATATTCCAAACATGTATTCAATAGTATTCTGATATTCTTGCCAAAAACCGGCAATATCAAGGTATCCAAGAAGACCACCAAACTTTAATCCTTGTTTAATTCCAACTTCAGCATTCCAACTGCTTTCGGGAAGGAGTCCAGGGTTTGGAAAAACACCGAAATTACCGACACCAGTTCTAATAAATCTTTCCGTAATTGTTGGAAAACGATAACCCTGCCCATAAGATGCCCGCAAATAGGTTTCTTGATAAAGCTTAAGGCTAGAACCAGCTCTAAAAATTGGTTTTAATGCTGTGGTCGAGTCATTTAATTGAAAATACTCTAAACGTCCGCCAGCAGATAGATTAAGAATATTTTTAAGCTTTGTTTCCATTTGAGAATAGGCTGAAATATTCAGCATTTTATTGTTGGGTGTACCGGAACCCGTGTAAATATTTGCATAAGAGTTCGTATAAGTTGAAGTCAAACCTCCGACGAATTCTAGATTTTTAAATTCCTTGTACTTTTTTTTAAACATGTAATCCCCATAATATGTCGTTGCATTATTGGATTGATTTGCACTCATCTCGTTATCCACCCGCAATATTCGTCCTCGCAAATAGTGTTTACCGTTACTTTGGGTAAAGAAGTGTACAAATGGGTCCAAATTAAAAATGAATTGATCTTGCAGGAATATTGCACCTGGATATGCCCTAAAAAGACCCGAAGAGTCATTTAACCATGCCAAAGGCATTGCTGTATGCATAACCATAAAATTACCATTTAGACCATAATTAAGGCCTTTAAATTTTTTTGATCTGTAGCGCAAATTAAAGTTAAAGCGTGCACGCTTCGAAATCAAATCATCCTCTGTGAAATTAGAAATTGTATCAGGAGATATGGTTGCCACAATTGAATCTGTGATTGGCGGACCTATATAACCGTGATCATAATTCAAGTTACCTCCAATCACAACATCTAAGTTTCCAAACATTTGAGAATGCAGAAAATTAGCCCCTAAAATAATGGGCGCTTTCTCACCCCAATTTGCATTAGGTTGATTTGGAGCTGAATATAAGCCATTATAAATGTTTATTTTGGTCTTAGGCTTGGAGGTTGGATAGGCGGTTCTTATGTTGACAGACCCTGATAAGGCAGAGCTACCAGATAAAACGGATGCAGCGCCCTTAACGACCTCTATCTGGCTGATATTCTCGACCGGTATAAAACCCCATTCAGGCCTCCCGGCATCACCGGAAAGCATAGGCATATCATCAACAATGACAGCCACTTTAGAACCTACACCGAAAGTGAATCCGCTCCCCCCTCTTATTTGAGGTTCACCATCCAAAATATTTAATCCCGGAGTTTGGTCAAGAGCAGTTTCAATACTTCTTGTGTTTTTATTTTCGATCAGCTCCGGCTTCAACACAATCATTGTAACGGTCTGTTCTTCTATCGGCTTATCAAACTTTCCAACTTTAACATCAACCTGCTTGAATTCTTTGATATATGAAAATAAAGTGAAATCAACCACTTTTTGCTCGCCAGGTTTTAACATGAAAGAAATCGTATCAGATTTCATTCCAGTATAGCGACAAATCAACTTGCATTTGCCTTGAGGTACCTCTAGGAAAAAAACACCGTTTTCATCTGCTATAGTTCCTTTTGTAACGTCAGAACGGTAGATGACCGATGCACCCAACAAAGGTTCTCCTTGCTCGTCTCGCACTGTACCTTTTACAGTTGAAGAAGATTGCGCTAGAAAAACACTAGACAAACTCAAGAAAAGCCCAAAAACCGTGTACCTCATCAAATTAATCAATGCGCAACAACCTTGAAGCTACCATTATTGTTTGTAATCAGATACATTCCTGGTCGCAGAAACGCACTGGAAAGTTCTTTACATGTTCCTCTGTATATCTGCTTACCAGCAGTTGAAAACACACAAAAAATATCATCTGTATTGAAATCATTTGAAAAGACCAACCCAGATTCATTGTAAGAAATCCAGTAACTCTTCTGCTCGTGCGAAATTCCCGAGGTACTGTAAATCAATTCGACATCATCAATGAAAATTTCATCACCATCACTCCCGCCACCAGGAATCATATTCGTCGTAAATGTAACAAGGATATATTCCGGTGTGGTTGCAGGACCAACGTAATCAAAAGCGATAGATTTACGTACCCAAGAACCGTCAGTTGATTCAAAATTCAAGGCAGCATCGGCTACTACATGCATTTCAGACTCAGCGGTCATCGGATCGACATAATCATAATCATCGTGAATAATCGCCTTAATGCGGGCAAGATCGGAACTGCTACTATTATTGTACTTTACCCAAAAAACAATCGAATCGGGGCTTGCATTCAATTGCTGAGAAAAATCAGAATTACTCGTTTCAGTGTAATTATAATTGCTAGTACTACTCGGAGTGCTGCTACCCATATTGATTCTCCCCAAAGTCAAGTTTCCATTAGCTATAATGCCAATGGTACTTTTTGAAAACACACGCGCGCTGTACAAACCAGAAGCTCCTGAACGGATATCGGTAGACTGCTCCACTTGTTTCGACGCAAATAAGGATAAGCCTCCTGATGCGGTCATGAAACTATTCCAATTGGAAGGCTCTTCATTATTGCTACCCAGATTATCCCAATCCTCCATGGAGCCATTGTCAATTTGTTGACCGAAAGCTGCAAGACTAAAAAGAATTGCAAAAAAAGAAGTATAGATTTTTTTCATATGTCATATTTAGGTTCTACCAAATATAACTAAATAGTTTAATGGAATGACATTTGTAAAAGCTAGGTAAAGAATGATATTCGATGATGTCTTTCTTAGATATAATATCCAAAATCAATTGTGTAACTTTATCATAAATTAAAGTGCATGGCCCAGGAATTACCAATTATGGAAAGCTTCTTGACGATTCAAGGCGAAGGTTACCACTCAGGTAAACCAGCCTTCTTCATTAGGACTGGCGGCTGTGACGTGGGATGTTCTTGGTGCGATGTGAAAGAAAGCTGGGAAGCAGAGAATCATCCACTTCAAAATATTTCAACACTTCAAAAGCTCAGTGTTAAAAATGAAAGTGAATGGGTTGTACTTACAGGCGGAGAACCCGCAATGTATAAATTGACTCCATTGGTTCGAAAGTTGAAGGATATTAATCGCTCGGTCGCCATCGAAACTTCAGGGTGCTATAAACTAGATGCGCCTGTAGATTGGTACACCTTTTCACCTAAAAAATTTAAAAAACCATGTTCTGAAGCCTACGAAAAAGCAGACGAGCTCAAAATTGTTATTTACCACAAATCTGACTTTAGATGGGCATTGAAACACGCAGCAAAAGTCAATTCAAAATGCCTGCTGTATATACAACCTGAATGGTCTAAGAAAGAAGAACTTATTGGAGCTATTGTAGATTTTGTAAAAAGTAACAAAGGCTGGAGGATTTCGTTACAAACGCATAAATTCATGAATATTCCCTAATTGCAACATATGAGAATTTATATCCTCCTTATTTTGATTGCAGGTAGCTTATTGAATGCTTGTGCTCAAGTTCAAATGAATTATTCAACCAAAAGCAAAAAAGCAATAAAACTATTTGAAAAAGCACGGAATGCTCCAAGTCAGTTCGCAGATGAAAATACAGGAAAACCAAATTATCAAGAAGGAATAAAGCTCTTAAAGCAAGCTGTTGGGAAAGCACCTTCATTTTGGGAAGCACAACTTTTGATGGCTGAATTTTATGAATTTGACAATAACTATCCCGCGGCAATTAAACAGTATGAAATTGCGCTTAATTTGAACCCTCTGCATAGTAGCTCAGGAGCCACATTTTGTTACTTAGCAAATTTACACTTGGCACTCGGAAACTATCCTGATGCATTGAGGTATTGTGATCTTTTCATAAAAAATCCAAACGCAAGTAAAAGACTTCGCGCGCAAGTCTACTTAATGAGACGAAGTGCTGAATTTGCCATCCACGCTCTTGCCAATCCGAAAGATTTTAATCCTGTAAATTTAGGTCCCGAAATCAACACCGCACGCCCAGAATATTACCCTGCGCTCACTGTGGACGGACAAACGCTTCTATTTACGAGACTTTTAGAAATCAAAAATGTTGATTTCAAAGAACAAGAAGATTTCTTTATTTCAAATAAAAACACCTCTGGAAATTGGAGTGATGCTAAACCAATGCCGCGTAATATCAATACTTCAAAAAATGAAGGTGCACCTACCTTATCTGCAGATGGGAGAAACCTTGTCTTTGTAGCATGCGCAGACCAAACTGGTTACTATGGACCAAAAAGACAAGGTAGAGGAAGCTGTGACCTTTTTTACGCAAAAAAAATAGGAAAAAAATGGTACGGTCCGATTAACCTTCCAGGTTATGTAAATTCAAGTAATTGGGAATCTCAACCTTCGCTATCTGCTGACGGTAAAAAATTATATTTTGTCCGAGGAAGAAAGGGAGACCGAACCAATAACAGTGACATCTATGTTTCAGAACTTCAAAAAGATGGTTCATGGGGTCCGGCCGAGGCACTTCCTGATTATATCAATACCCCAAACACAGAAGAATCTGTACATATACATCCGGATGGAAGAACGCTTTATTTCGCTTCTAAAGGGCACCCAGGAATGGGTGGCAGCGACCTCTACGTTACCCGTAAAGATGTAAATGGAAAATGGTCTGTGCCTGAAAACTTAGGTTATCCGATCAATACAAAATATGATGAGAACTCATTGATGGTATCGGCAGAGGGAGATATTGCGTATTTCGCATCTGACAGAGAAGGAGGATTCGGCGACCTAGATATATATTCATTCGTACTTCCTGAAGAGTCAAGAGCAATACGCACATTATATTTTGATGGGTTTGTTTTCGATAAAGAAAGTAAAGCGCCACTCCCGGGTAAATTTGAGCTATTTGATGTTTCAAATGGACAAGAGATTATTGTATCTGAGGCAGATGAGGCAACAGGGACTTTTATGGTGCCTCTTCCTTTAGACCGCAACTACGTTATTTCAGTAAGCCATAAAGGATATCATCCGTATTCCTTAAATTTTGATTTATCCAATAACAAAGTAAGCGATAGCTACCATGTCGATATACCTTTAACGAAACCAATCGCATTCTCAAAAAACACAAATGCTTTAACAAATGAACACATTTTCAAAAATGTATTTTTTGATCTAAACAAATCTACACTGCGCAAAGAATCGCGCATTGAGCTAAATCTATTTGCAGAATACTTGAAAAAGAATGTCAGCATAAAAATTGAACTCGGTGGACACACCGACTCGAGAGGGAATGAAGAAGCTAATTTAAACCTATCAAAAGCAAGGGCACGTGCTGTTTTTAAATTCTTAATAGCACAAGGAGTATCCCCTGAGCGAATGACTTTTGAAGGATATGGATCTTCCATGCCGATAATCACCCCAGAACAAATTGAAAAAATACCTAAGTCTGAAGATAAAGAGGCTGCTCATCAAAAAAATAGAAGAACCGTATGGCGGGAAACGCTTTAATGTCTATTATTCGCTTATCGAGACCAATAAATTTATTGATCATATCAGCAACAATGGTCGGTGTTTACTTTTATTTAGGTAAGGTTGAACCAATATTCAAAATTGATTTATTACATTTTTCGCTCTTGGTTACAGCAACCATATTTATTGCTGCGGCGGGAAATATCATTAACGATTACTATGACCTCACAGCAGATAAAATCAATAAACCCAATAAAGTAATTTTCACAAAACATCTGAGCAGAGGATTAGGCATCAAAATATACTTAGCCATAAACTTTATTGGGCTAAGCATTGGATTCTACCTCTCTTTTGTTTACGAGACATATTGGTATTTCAGCGTGCATAGCTTATGCATTCTATTTCTATGGTTCTACAGCTTTTATCTAAAAAGAATATTTGTTGTGGGCAACATACTCATCGCGTCATTAACCGCATTTATTCCGATTTATACAACAAGCTTTTATTCATTTGGTGCAGAACTAAAAATATATACAAAAGAAAATGACCAAATATGGTACGATTCATTTTACTTCGAATTTATCGTCATTCTGACAGTATTCGCATTGTTACAAAACCTGGCAAGAGAAATATGGAAAGACACATCGGATATTGAGGGAGATAGGGCTATTGGTGCGGTATCAATACCTATGAAATTTGGAATTAAAAATACGCAGAAGCTTATCGGATTGATTCTTCTTGCAGAAATTGGCTTATTCTACATGATTCTTGAAAGACTTCAATTAAACATGAGTTGGAGTGGATTTTCGACACTGACCATTGCTTTAATGATCAATATTCTTATTTTGATGCTAATGTATCAAAAGGATCTATTTATCAAATACTGCGATTCCCTATTGAAGTTGAGTATGGCTATCGGCTTGAGCACCTTATATTTTTAGATTATGGAAATTATTTTAGGATCTGCATCACCGCGAAGAAAAGAGCTTTTGAAACAAATGGGATTTGATTTTAGAATTCTAATCTCTGATGTTGAAGAAGTTTATGATCCTTCAACTCCTCCGGAAGACGTCGCATCTGTTTTGGCAAAGCTCAAAGCGCAATTCCTAAAAAATAAACTTGGCCCGCGTCAACTACTCATTTGCTGTGATACTACTGTAATTTTGAATAATGAAGTTTTAGGCAAGCCAGAAAGCAAAAATGAAGCAAAAAATACCTTAAGAAGTTTATCCGGAAAAAGACATGAGGTAATCAGTGCAGTTTGTATGGTTTACGGAGATAAAACCATTGAATTTAAAGACTCAACAAGCATTGAGTTTAAAACCCTTAACGAAGGCGAAATTGAGTACTACATAAATGAGTACCAACCATTTGATAAGGCAGGTTCATATGGTATTCAGGAATGGATTGGACATATCGGTGTTTCTAAAATAGAAGGAAGTTACACGAATGTCATGGGTTTACCCACACAGCTTTTGTATAAAGAAATGGAAAAACTAAGGTCAGTCTAAAGTAAACTCTACCCTCCGATTCTTAGCAGCCTTTAACTCATCCTCATCGACATCTGCTATTTCTTTACTACTCTGCTCTGCACCCATCGATTTTACCGTAATTCGTGAGGGGTCTATTCCCTGCGCCATGAAGTATCTTTCCGCATATTTTGCACGGACCATTCCCATATCCTTGAATTCTTCTTTACTCGCCCCAAGCTGTTCTTCTTGTGCATCCGCGTGACCAGATATGAGCACCGTCAATTGGGGATTCGCTTTGAGCTGCCCTGCAACAAATTTAAGCGCCTCTTTTGAGCCCGCCGTAAAGTCTTTTTTACCAAATCCAAAATAGGCAACATGCGCAGCAATTTGCTCTTCTAAACTCATGTTTTCATCTATGTTTGCTGCCTTGGCATAGACAAGCGTTGAATATTCTTCGGTATTGGCCATCTGATTCGTTGCAATACATTGACATTCCTCTTCGCTGTCGATAAGTTTGACGGTCACGTTATCCACATAATAATACGCATGTTTTAGTGCTTCAACATCGGAGGTCTTTGGTTTTTTAACTGTCAAAAATTTAGTGGCCGAATTCGCATCAAAATTCCCAATTGTGATAAACTTTTCATCACCCTTTGCCGTATAGATTTGGCATATTTTATCCCAACCAAAGAAACCTTGATGTATACGATTGTGCTTACCTCTGATTAAATTTTCTGATGCATTTATAATTCCTGAAGGAGTAGTCGGAGCCTCTTTTGTCAAATAAGCACCAATGTTATTACAAGCAAATTTTGACGACTCAGCAAGCGAAACGTCAAACTGAATACAGTACTTTAATCCCTTTGATAATGAAACATTCCCTTTACCTCTTAAAAATGGAATTGTGATGTAACTTCTTAGAGAAGATTCTCTTCCTGGTCGATAGGCCACAAATCCTGCATAAACTGAACCGCCTGTTTCCGAGGTCATTTCACTTCCAAAGACATTGTTTGGTACACCAAATTCTTTACCGGCACCTTTCTGAAAAAGATCTGCTGCATTTTCTGTTGGAGAGCTCACACCATTGTCTAAAATAGAAATCGCACCAAGTTCTGTAATTGATTCATCCTCTTGGAGCTTCTCAAAAGTCATATTAAGTATCTCGGAGGATGCTGATTTCCCACGCTTTCCTTTTTTCTGCGCCGTAATTGTTGTAAAACATAATGCGAGTGTGCAGGTCGTGAGTATGGTTAAATTAAATTTCATAGTTTTTAACAGTTTTAATAAATGCTTTTACATGTTCTGGTTTGATATCCGGATAAACGCCGTGGCCCAAATTTACAATATGTCTCTGACTTTTAAAAGTGTTCAAAAGCTCAAGCGTTTCTCTTTCTATCGATGCTTCAGAGCCATACAACACACAAGGATCTAAATTACCTTGAAGCGTTTTTCGTTCACCCGCAAGTGCCCTCGCTTTTTCAATGCTCATGTTCCAGTCCAAACCAATGGTTGTACAAGATAGGTCCATTAGCGCTGGCAGAGCACTGTATGCACCCTTGGAAAAGACCGTAAATGGGCCCTCAATGGCATTGACTATCTGTTGTATGTACTGCATCCCAAATTCTTGATATTGCTTATGTCCCAATATACCTGCCCACGAGTCAAAAAGCTGAAGTGCATCAGCACCATGTTTCAATTGCGCCCTAAGATAAGTAATGGTAACATCTGTTATCCTCTGTAGCAATTCATGTGCCAACTTGGGTTTGGTATAGAGTAATTTTCTTGTTTCAGAAAAGGTTTTAGATCCTGAACCTTCCACCATATAGCACAAAATAGTCCACGGAGCTCCTGCAAAACCAATGAGTGGTACACGACCATTTAATTCTTTTTTCGTGATTGACAATGCCCGCAATACGTAGGATAAGCGGTCTTCAACATCAATGTTTTGATCGAGTATCTTCAGATTGGCTTCATCGCGAATGGTATTTTCAAACCAAGGTCCTTTTTTCTCTATCATTTGATAAGGAAGCCCCATTGCGTCTGGAACAACCAAAATATCAGAGAAGATAATCGCAGCATCAACGTCAAGAAGGTCAACGGGCTGAACCGTTACCTCAGCAGCAAGCTCTGGCGTCTCAGCCAGCTCTTTAAATCCAGAGACACTGGCTCGAACTGCCCGATATTCGGGTAATATTCGTCCCGCTTGACGCATTAACCACACAGGGTAACGCTCAATATTGTCTCCAAGAGATGCTCTCAAGTATAAATCATTTGCAATCTTCATGCGTTGCAAATATAAAAAGGAAAACTTACCATTTTATGGTTGAAATATTATTCTTATTCAGATAATCATTTGTCTTACTAAAGTGCTTGCAATCATAGAAACCACGGTAAGCTGATAACGGAGATGGATGCACTGACTCTAAAACTAAATGTTTGGAATGATCAATAAGAACTCTTTTGGCTTGTGCCTTAGCACCCCACAATAGAAAAACTAAGTGCTGTTTTTCACTAGAAGTTTTTTGAATAACCGCATTTGTGAATTGCTCCCATCCGATTCCTTTATGACTATCAGGCCTCCCCTCTTCAACTGTCAAAACAGTATTCAAAAGTAAGACCCCTTGCTTTGCCCAATGCGTCAAATCTCCGTGAACTGGAGGCGGCTGATTCAAATCATTTGAGAGCGCCTTAAAAATATTATTCAAGCTTTTCGGGAAAGGTTTGATGTCTTCCCTTACTGAAAAAGACAAACCGTGTGCATGACCCTCAGTCGGATAAGGATCCTGACCTAATATGACGACCTTCACCTGATTAAAATCACACAGCTTAAACGCGTTAAAAACCTCTCCTTCCGCCGGGAATATATTTAAATCTTGGCTAGTAAAATATGTGTTTAATTTATTTTTAAGTAATTGGAAATAAGGTTTTTGAAACTCATTACCTAATAAAAAACTCCAACTGTTTAATTCAGATTCAATCACTCGAAATTTATTAGCGCAGTCCACAGGGTAATCTTACCATTATCCATTCTGGGCCAGACGGGACGAACAACATTATCTACTGCAGCGATATTTAAATAATCTCCAAAAAATACCGTTCCCGAAGGCTCGAAGGATTGCTCAGAAATTACCTCTTCAGCAAAAGATTCTCCTCCATTTTTACTACTCGCCCATACCACATCTGTCGTCTTAGACTTGCGTGATTTTCGGTAATAGACAAAATGAAGATTCCCATTTGATGGATCTACTGTCATCCAGGTCAAAAAATGATTGTACTTCGAACTATCCTCGTGGACCTGAACAGGTGAGGACCAGCTTTCTCCATTGTCCTCAGATCTTGAGAAAAGAACCGATGTTCTTCCCGTTTCCTCATCCTCAATGGCCCAATTCAAATAGAGATTCCCATAATATGGAGAATCGGTATTATGGTCACTAATAAAGACCGGCAAACCATTACTTCGGTAAAAATCAGGGACATCAATTGTCCATCCTCCTTCATGTTTAAATAGCATTTGCTCTGTTAGGTTCCATGTCTGTCCTCGGTCTGCTGAACTTCTGAGCATGAGGCCATGTGGACCTGACCAAACAACATAAAGCATTCCATCTTCACCCAATGCTGGCATCGCTCCTTCGACAGTATTATCTCCATCCAAGCAGTCTCCTCCTTTAATCGAAATGCGAACAGGTTCTGTCCATGTATCGCCATCATCAGATGACTTTGAAAAATGAATAAATGAGCTATCTTGAGGTTCAGATGAGTTGTAGGCATCAAACTGCGTCCAGGTCATATATATCTCATCTGTTTTTGGATCAACTACAATCCAATGTTTGTCTTGAACCTTACTTCCATTCGGTTTTGAATAGGAGCCTTTATTAAAGCCTCCTTTTACGTCATCGGCACGCTGACAAACAATCCTATCTAAGTGCGTTGTTTTGCTGTAAGATGACAAGTGGAAATAAAAAACATTCCCTTTACTATTGAATTTGAGCACAGGGTCACCATATACCCCGTAAGGGCTTTTAAGTCTTTTGGCTTTCCAAGTTTCACCAGAATCCTCAGAATAATGATAGCCATCTAAAATAGATCCTACAGCAATGTTATTCGGGTTGTTTGGATCGATGTCAATTGACGGTTCACAACCGCTGTAAGGATAAGACCCGCTGGCAAGTGGTATTTGCACATTTGAATATTGCCCCTGCGCAGAAATCAAAATTGGTAAAAATAAAAAGTAAATCAGCCTAACGAAGCCAATATGCACGCAACTTATTTTCTTCATTGGTAAGGTTAAATAAATATCTTGGTCTGGTGTAATTTGTCATCGCAAAGCTCACGGAAAAGAGAATATCGTCTCTTGCAATCAATAATTCGAGTTCATCTCCCTCGTTTAGGCTTCTCATAATACCCTCTATGTCGGATTTACTGACCCTGTAGCCATTGCACCCAATAATCTCATCATTTACACTTAATCCCGCGTCCTCAGCAGCAGAATTGGAGCGAATTCTTGAAACGATTGCTTTTCCGTCTGAGCTCCGAAGCGACGCACCAAAGTCTGGCTTGGTAGAGGTCACATCCGTTACTTGAATCCCCATTCCGTCAAATAGCTCAGCATAAGAAGGAATTTCTGTTCCGTCTATATAATCTGCATAAAAGTCATTCAGGTTTTCCCCCGTAAAGCTTTCAAGCTCGCGTTTGAACTCCTCAGAGGTAAAACCTCTACCCGCTTTCACATAAAATTTATCGTAAATATGTTGAAGAAAATGATCCAAACATTGCTTTCCATTTGTATTGCGAATAATTTTCACATCCAAAAAGGCAGCCAAAATAGAACCACGTGTATAATAGGTCATCGTGGTATTGGAACTATTCTCGTTCGGGCGATAAGCCTTGAT
>CAJXCU010000033.1 GCA_913051935.1 uncultured Flavobacteriales bacterium | reverse complement strand
TCATCATTTCATCTGCCATATCATCAAATTCAAGGATGGGCTCAGGCTCAATAATTCCATCTCTAAACTTGTAGTTGTTGCTTTTTTCGATGGTAATATTTGTTGGGATGGAGAAAGACCCTTCGGGGAGGACGTGTGAGTTAATATGCCAACCCTCGACAATATCAACATCCACAACGACTTCAAGACTACAGTCATCCTGATTCAAGCTAATCTCTGCCTTTACCTTTTCTTCAGGTAATTCAATTTGGCAAAAAGTAATTCCGCTGGCAATTGTGCAAAAAGCGAAAAGCAAAAATGTAAAAAACCTATTCATTTGTATCTAATTTAATGGAAAGTGTTTCATCTACAGGCGGGAGACACATTACTTCATTGCAGATCATGTAGGTCACCGTCATGTTGAGTATCGTATCATTTTTCGACTTGACTTTAAACTCCCCCAAGAATTTGTCCTCAAATATATAAACATCAGAATCAAAATTGGCATCAAATTTCTTGATTGCTTTTGTTTTTTCAACAAACGGTTCCTTTATTTTGACAAATCTATTTTTTTGTACCTCAAATCCTACTGGAATAGGCCCAGCATTTTTAGGTGTTTGAGCTGAATATAAGTGCCATCCAGGTTCAATTTCTGCGGTAATTTGAATCGATACTAGCTTCTCATTTCTGTCCGATACCTCTGCTTGCCACTGAACATTTTCTTGACAAACAATTAAAAAGCCTATAAGGCAGAAGTATATCTGGATAAGAAATTTCATTCTAGGATTTCGATTAATATTTTTTGTTCATTAGGTGAGAGAACTAAATCCAAATTACAATATTTATAGAGATAAACAATTTAAATGCTTGAAGCTTACCATTTAAGCCTTGGATCTGCAGAAACGCTTTGGGATGCAAACTCACCACGTTCGAAAGCAAATTTACCCGCAATAGCAACCATCGCGGCATTGTCGGTGCAGTATTCGAATTGTGGAATATGAACCTTGTAACCATCCTTTTCAAGGGCCAGCAATCTTCTTCTTAATTCACGATTCGCGGAAACACCTCCGGCGATCGCTAAGGTCTTAATGCCTCGTTGCTTTGCTGCTTTGAGTAATTTTTCAATTAAAATATCTACGATGCTCTTTCGAATAGATGCGCATAAGTCAATTTTGTTTTCTTTTATGAAATCTGAATTATCTTGTGATAGGTCTCTTATTTTGTATAAAATGGATGTCTTTAACCCGCTAAAGCTAAAATCTAAATCTTTGATTCGAGGTTTGGCAAAAGAGAATTTTTCAGGATTTCCGGTTTCGGCAATTTTATCAAGTTCTGGTCCTCCAGGATAATCAATTCCTAACATTTTTGCTGCCTTGTCAAACGCTTCCCCCGCGGCATCGTCTATTGTTGAGCCAATGACTGACATGTTATTTGAACCAAGGACCTCCACAATTTGTGTGTGTCCTCCGGATACGGTTAAACATAAAAAAGGAAAACTAGGAGGCGCAGTACTCTCGGCCTCAATGAAGTGCGCCAAAACATGAGCCTTCATATGGTTTACATCAATAAGCGGCTTTTTGATGGCAAGCGATAGGGCTTTTGCAAAAGATACGCCAACAACAAGACTCCCCATCAAGCCAGGACCTCTTGTAAAAGCAATGGCGTCTATGTCCGATAATTCCATTTTAGCGGTATTGAGTGCTTCTTTTATGGTTGGAACGATTTGTTCTTGATGCGCACGACTTGCTAGCTCTGGAACAACACCCCCATATTTTTGATGAATTTCTTGAGTTGCTATGCAATTTGCCATGATTTTATTTCCGAAAATAATTGCAGCTGAGGTATCGTCGCAGGAGGATTCTATTCCTAAAATTGTGGTGTATTTTCGACTCAAAAGATTGTTATTTTTGTAATACCGTTAGGATGTCAAAGTTACTGAAAATATTAGGTCTTAGTGTTAGTATATCCGTTGAATGGATTCTAATCGCTATTCTAGTTTTTGTTTTTGCCATTCGAAGTTCTTTCGTCCAAACACACATCGGTGGTTATGCTACCTCTTATCTCTCGAATGAATTGAGAGCAGAGTTCCAAATTGGCGCGGTTGACATTTCGTTATTCGATAAAATTTATGTCAAGAATGTCTCCGTCAAAGATCGGGGAAATGGTCAACTTTTATTTATTGATGAGCTTGAGATTGAAATGGCTCAGAATGCGCTTTTTCAAGAGGAAATAATTTTAAGAAAGGTATTACTAAACGGAGGTTCACTAAATATCAATCGAGATGCACAGAATGGGATACATAACTTTCAATTTTTGATTGATTATTTTCTATCAGACAAAGCCAAATCGAATAATAAAGGAGTATTCAAAATAGAACAGATTCAGTTCGCTGACCTTTCTTTTGGTTATCAAAATAGGGGGGCTAAAAATAAGGAATATGGTGTCGATTTCAATCATCTTGAGCTCAATGAATTTGGGGTAATACTGAAGGATTTTGTTCTTGACAGCTCAGATATTTGTGCCAACATAGAGGCGCTTAGATTTTCAGAGAAAAGTGGATTTGTGCTCTCTGAAATGAGTGGAATGCTTCGTTTAAGTGACCAACAGATAAAACTTACCCGACTTAAACTAAATACCAAGCATTCTGAAATTGACATTCCTCTATTTGAGCTGAATTATAAACACTGGTCGGATTTCCGCTCTTTTGAAGATTCGGTAGTTTTCAATTCTATTTTAAATGATTCTCGTGTCGCACTTAATGAGGTGTCTTATTTTGTGCCTTCAATGGAAGGAATGTCAGATATTGTTAGGCTTCAAGGGAAAGTCTCAAATTCAGTTAATAATCTTGAGGTCCGCAATCTAGAGTTATTTATAGGTGAATCTTATGTCAAAGGAGATTTCCAGCTACCTGATTTTTCATCAGACGCAAATGTAATTGTAAAACAATACATAAGGACGGCATATGTAGATTTTCAAGATGTGAATAATTTTGTCTTACCTGCGGGTATTGAACCGTTTAAATTTGCCTCTCTAATGGAGCATAAATTCATAGCGTTTGCAGACTGTAATTTAAAAGGTAACCTGAGCGAAGTGAGCCTAGATGCTTCATCAATTGAATCCAATTATGGTCGGCTTCGGTTGCCGGAGAAAATGCTATTCAAAAAAGATAAAAAAGGATGGTCTATACTACCCGTTAAGGAGTTTGTGTCTCCTTTAATTGTTGACGATTTTGACCTAGGCGCCTTCTTAAAACGAGAAGAGTTCGGAGTACTGTCCGGGGCTTTCCGTCCTTCTTTTCACTGGAACACCTCGGGCGAAATTGAGCTCATTGTACCAAAGGGCGAAATCACTCGTTTTGATTTGAATAACTACCGAATTTCGCGGATTTCCGTTGACGGGACATCTATTAAAAATGATGACCTTGATCTTCAATTGATGGTAAAAGACCAGGCTGTTGATCTTGAATTTTTTGCAGCAATAAATTTGTCATCTCCGATTTGTAAAGGTGAAATCCAAATCAATAAATTAGATATCGATGCATTCAACTACACTCAAGACTCCTCTAATTTTATTGGGAATGTAAAATTTGATTTTAATGGGAAAACAGATTTGGATTGGGGAGGACATATTTTGTGTGATGATTTGTTCTATTTCCGCGGGTTGGATACCCTAAATACTGCTTATTTAGATTTCGGTATTTCATCTGAGGAGGGGCTTTACAACTATACCCTGGAAAGCGCATATTTTGATGCGCAAATTAAGGGTGATTTTGACTGGAAATCATTGGCGTCGAATTTTTACAATGACCTTGCAGTAATTGTTCCAAGTATAAAAGTGGGTAAAGAAAGTGAGGCAATCTTCTCCAATGATCGCTCCGATAACATTGTTGAGTTTAATTTCAATGGAAAATATTCGAATCAACTGCTAGATTTTTTTGTGCCAGGACTCTATATAGACTCATCTACCACGATTGTGGGTAAGTATAATGCCTTTTCAAGAGATTTAGATTTAGATATTGAGTCCGCCGAAATTAGAATGGGTAATATTCTAATAAGTGGCCTTTATGGAACACAACAACTTCATAGTGACAGTATATTTTCGGATTACCTTGTGGATTTCATCTCTTATAAAGATTCTTTACAGTTTAATTTAATTGAGTTTTATACCCATGGTTCAGAAGGACTTCTTGAAAGTCAACTATCGTGGGAGCCCGGAATGGATGAATATTCTAAGATAGATTGGGAGACAACAATTCATGACCAAGATCATGTGAAAATATTACTGCAACCTTCTTTTTTCTCCTTGGATTCTATGCGCTGGGCAATTGTAAATGAATCTGAATTTTCGATTACCAGTGAGGATTTGCACGTAGAAAAATTTGAACTTAATCGAGCAAAACAAAATATAACCATCGAAGGTTGTTTGTCTGAAAATGACTTTGATACCTTATATGTAAATCTGGAAAATATAGACGTTTCAGAAATAAGTTCTATTCTCGGTTTAGAGAGAAGCTTGGATGGATTACTTTCTGGAGATTCCCGATTTACAAATCCTTCCAATAATTTTAATTACACAGGAAAGTTAAGTTTAGAAGGATTTCATTTGGCCGAAGAATTCATTGGGGACATGGCTTTGCAAACGATTTGGGATAAAGGACAAAATTCAATTGATTTAAATGGAGATTTGAAAGTAGACGGATTAACCACATTTGATATGAGAGGAGATTATTTCCCGATAAGTAATAATCTCGAATTGGATTTGAAGTTTGACAATACGGATGTATCGTTTTTAAATGCCTTGATGGATCCTGAGCTTATGAATAATATCTCCGGGAATTTAGATGGTTCTGTTCATGCGAATGGAAAATGGTTTGCCCCAAAATTAAAGGGCGATTTGACGCTTGATGATGTCAATGTACAGGTTGAATTGCTTGGAGTAGATTTTTCTGTGGATGGTAAGATAAATATTGATGAAGACCTTTTTGCCATAGACAATCTTCCATTTGCAGATCCCGAAGGGAATACTGGTTCAATTACAGGGACTATTTTTCATTCCAATTTTCTCGATTGGTCTTATGACGTGCAGCTAAACTTTGAGAATGATATTACGAAATGGCGCACAAGCTTTCCATTTGGGTACGAGCCTCTAGATCAATTTTTAATTCTCGATACCGAATATAAAGATGGAGACTCTTATTTTGGTAAGGTATACGGTCGAGGGAATGCTAATATTTCGGGTTATGGTGAAAATATGACGATTACCGTAAACATGACGACACAGGAAAACACAGTAATCAATTTCCCCATGTATGGCTCATCTGATATTGATGAAGACTTTGAGTTTGTCCAATTTAAGAGCAATAGTGAGTTGAGCTCAATACCAGAAGAAAAATTTGACCTTACAGGCTTAGATTTGGATTTAAACTTCAACCTGAACCCAAAAGCACAACTCAATATTATTTTTGATCCTTCCATTGGAGATCAAATTCTTGCACATGGATCAGGAAACATCAATATGAAACTCGATCCATTTTATAAAATTGATTTAAACGGAACTTATACAATTTCAGAGGGTAGCAACTATAATTTTGCGATGGGTGTAATAAAACAAAAGTTTGCCATTGAGAATGGTTCAACAATATCTTGGGCAGGAAATCCATATGATGCTGACATTAATTTGGTTACTTCTTTTTCAATTCCCAAAGTTTCATTGAAAGATTTGGCTCCTGAGATTGTTATGTCAGAGCAGGAGAGTAGGCAAATGCAGAATCAAAAAGTAGATTGTTATCTGAATCTAGATGAAACGCTAATGGCTCCTCAAATTAGTTTTGACATCAAAGCCCCGAACGCACCAGAAACGGGTAAGACATTACTAAATGAGGTAATTAGCGAAGAAAGTGAGCTGAGCAAACAGTTTTTCTCGCTTCTTTTGCTGCGCTCCTTTCAACCATTAAATAGCTCGATTGAGGCCCATGCATCTGCTGCAAAAGATTTAGCGGAATCGCAAGTTAATGCACTGTTGAGCGAGGTGAGTTCCGAATACGACTTAAATTTTAATTCCATTATGGACAATGACCTCGTTGGCCTTGATTTGATAGAGTTTGGTATTTCCAAAAGGTTTTTCAACGACCGATTAATTGTTTCAGGTAATTTTGGCTTAGAGGAGGATTCCACGAGTTCGAATGAAAATTCAAGTTATATTCCTATTGGGGATCTGTTTGTCGAATACCTGATTAATGAGTCTGGTACCTTTCGGGCAACGGCATTTAGAGAAGCAGATCCATATAATGTCGGTACAGATGAATCAGGTCAAAAACCATATACACAAGGAGCAGGCTTAAGTTATCAAGAGGACTTCACGAATATTGATGATTTTAAGCTTATTCAATACTTTTTTGATATTTTCAGACCGAAAAGTAAAAGAAGGTATTTAAGAAAGAATAAAAATAAACTCACTAAAATAGATTCCTAAAAACCATATGATATGGAAAAAGTATTGATAGCGAATAGAGGAGAAATTGCCAGAAGGGTAATTCGAAGTCTGAAAAAGATGAACATTAAAAGCGTCGCAGTATACTCTGATGCAGATGAAAATGCACCGCATGTGAAAGAAGCGGACGAGGCTGTATATCTCGGAGCGAGCCCATCATCGGAAAGCTATTTACGACAAGATAAAATTATAGAATGTTGTAAGTCACTTAATGTAGATGCTGTTCATCCGGGTTATGGATTCCTTTCTGAGAATGCAGATTTTGCGAGAAAATTAAAAGCTGCTGGGATAATTCTTATTGGTCCATCTCCTGAATCTATGGAGGTTATGGGAGATAAACTAAAGGCAAAGCAGGCGGTAAAAGACTTTGGTGTTCCTTTGGTGCCCGGCGTGGATGAAGCAATCACAGATGTCAAGGCAGCTAAGGCCATTGCCAAGGATATTGGATATCCTGTATTGATCAAAGCATCAGCAGGGGGAGGAGGCAAGGGTATGCGACTTGTGCACGGGGAAGAAGAGTTTGAAGAGCAAATGCAGATGGCGCAAAATGAGGCCATGTCTTCATTTTCTGATGATGCAGTTTTTATTGAAAAGTTTGTAACCAAACCTCGGCACATAGAGATTCAGGTTTTTGCAGACAATCATGGAAACATGGTACACTTATTTGAAAGAGAATGTTCCGTTCAGAGACGTCATCAAAAAGTTGTTGAAGAAGCCCCTAGTGCAGTTTTAACCCCTAAAATGCGGGACGATATGGGCGCTGCAGCGTTGGCTGTTTGTAAAGCATGCAATTATTCAGGTGCCGGAACAGTTGAGTTTTTACTCGATGCTTCTTTGGATTTTTACTTTCTAGAGATGAATACGCGTTTGCAGGTGGAACATCCTGTGACAGAAAAAATATCTGGGATTGATCTTGTAGAGTGGCAGATTCGCGTCGCTAGAGGTGAGAAGCTACCATTACGACAAGAGGATTTAGCGATTCATGGGCACGCCATCGAAGTGCGTGTTTATGCCGAGGATGCGCGAAGTGGTTTTACACCAGATATTGGAGTACTAAACAAATATAGAAGACCAACAGGACCAAATGTAAGAGTGGACGACGCTTTTGAGGAGGGTATGGAAATTCCAATTTACTACGATCCTATGCTCGCAAAGCTAGTCGTTTGGGGTGCGGACCGACAAACATGTATAGAAAACACTATAAATGCCATTGACAATTATCAAATATCCGGAGTAAGTACAACACTAGATTTTGGAAAATTTGTGCTTCAGCATCCAAGCTTCAGAAGTGGTGATTTTGATACTAATTTTATTCAAAAGTATCTTCCGGATTCTTCAATTTTGCACCAAGAACTTAAAGAGGAGGGTGAAGCTTTGGAAGCAGCAGTGGAGCAAATATGGAGTAGAGAAATAGAGCTCAAGAATAGAGATTTTAGTTCCCGGGCAATCACTTCTTCTTGGAAAAGGAGTGGAAATAAATAATTAAGGGAATCTCAAGCTTAAATTCATTTAAAAAAATTATTTTTGCCTAACAAAAATTGACTTATGAATCTACACGAGTATCAGGGTAAATCAATCTTAAAAAGTTACGGCGTCGCTATTCAAGAAGGAGTGGTCGTGGATAGGGTGGAGGATGCAGTAGCCGCAGCAAATAAATTAAGTGATGAAACAGGAACAAGCTGGTTTGTCGTGAAGGCGCAAATTCATGCAGGAGGGCGTGGAAAGGGAACGGTTCAGGAAACAGGTTCTCACGGCGTAGTTCTCGCTAAAGGAATTGATAAAGTTGAGGATACAGTGAAAGGCATATTGGGAGGACATTTGGAAACTATTCAAACCAATGGTAAAGCCAAAAAAGTAAATAAAGTTTTAATTGCACAAGATGTGTATTACCCAGGACCTTCTGAAGTTAAAGAATTTTACATGTCAGTTCTTCTGGATCGAGAGGAAGGCAAGAACGTCATCGTATACTCTACAGAAGGAGGTATGGATATTGAGCATGTTGCTGAGCATACGCCAAATAAAATTTACAAGGAGTTTATTGATCCGCATCTCGGTCTACAGGGGTTTCAAGCGCGTAAAATCGCTTTTAACTTAGGTCTATCAGGAACAGCATTCAAAGGCATGGTCAAATTCGTTGTCTCGTTGTACAAAGCATACATCGGTATAGACGCGAGTATGTTCGAAATAAATCCACTTTTCAAGACAGCAGATGATAAAATTATTGCTGTCGATTCGAAGGTAACCTTAGACGGTAACGGTTTATTCCGACATCCAGACTATGCAGAAATGCGGGATAAGACAGAGGAAGACCCAACAGAGGTTGAAGCAGATGAGGTGGGTCTAAACTTCGTTAAGCTAGACGGAAATGTTGGATGTATGGTCAACGGTGCCGGCCTTGCCATGGCGACAATGGATATTATCAAGCTTTCTGGTGGAAATCCAGCGAATTTCTTAGATGTTGGAGGCACGGCCAATGCGGAACGTGTAGAAAAAGCGTTTCATATCATCTTAAAAGATGCCAATGTCAAGGCAATTTTGATTAACATTTTTGGTGGAATTGTTCGATGTGACCGTGTCGCTCAAGGCGTTGTCGATGCATACAAGAATATGGGAGAGATTCCAGTACCAATCATCGTTCGACTGCAAGGAACCAATGCAGTTGAAGCAAAAAAATTGATTGATGAATCTGGTCTGAATGTGCATTCAGCAGTACTTTTGCAAGAAGCCGCGGATAAGGTAAAAGAGGTATTGTCTTAATCTTCAATTCGGGTAAAAACAAGCGTTAAAAAATTCGTCCCGATACGATTTTATTGCAGCAAAAGTCAAGTTTTATTTATTTTAATATTTATAGTGAATTCCAAATCACCTAGTAAGTCTATCCAAAAGTCAAGTTTGGTTGTTCGTCTCCCAAATTGGATTGGAGACACATTAATGACCTACCCAATGCTTCTCGCACTTCAGGAGAAGGTTAGTGATTTTGTTTGTTTGGGTCATCCTTGGGCAAGCTCCTTATTTTCGGGTACAAACCTTAATATAGTTACTAGTGCTGAGATTAAGAATACAAAATGGTGCTATCGATTTTACCGAGACCATCATTTTGATGAGGGTATACTTTGCCCGAAAACATTATCAACTGTCGTTCCAATGCGTTTGGCGGGTCTTCAAACCGTAGGTTATCATTTTCTTTCTAGTAAGCGAATTGACTATAACAATCGCTTGCACACTGTTGAAAATTACTTTGATTTAGCACGAGAATTTTTAAAGGAGGATTTGGATATAATGGCTTTTGATCGTTTTATTCCTATTGATCAGAAAAGTGTTACGGTGGGTAAAGCTATACTGGATGAAAAAATTAAAGATGATTATATCGTGATTTGTCCATATGCTACAAATTTGCACAAGGGTAGAAGTAAGGAATGGCCTTTTTGGCGGGATTTCTGCACTCAGTATAAAGAGGCAAAAATCATAGCAGTTGTCTCGGAGAGTGATTATATACGGTGCTGCAATGATTTCCCCGAAATTCTAGTAGTGAGTAATACCTTAGCAGTATCAGCCTATGTCATGCGTGAGGCTAAATTTGTGTTGGCAAATGATAGTGGTGCGATGCATCTTGCCTCGTTTTTTGGTGCCAATATTATCGGTTTGTTTGGCGCTACAGAAATCAATAAGACTCGCCCCTGGTTCGGTAGTTTTCAAGTAGGGGCGGACAATGGATTTATTTCAGTTCAAAATCTATTAGAAGTTTTATAGGGACAGTGTGCTATTGAATATTTTAGCATTTACTCTATAAGCGAAACGAAACCTTTCTTTTGAATAAAGTTACCCTCATCGTCTTCTGCCTCGAAAATATAAACATAAACATCATTCTTGGCTCTATTTCCGTTGCTTTGAATGGTGCCATCCCACCCAACATTTTGGTCATAGCTTTCAAAAACAAGTTGTCCCCACCTATTAATAATTGTAAGGTGATAGGTTTCTGGTCGTATATGAGAAACAATAGGTAAGAAAATAGGGTTGATTCCTCCTGGAGTAAAAGCATTCGGAATAAATATTTTCGAAGAATATGTTAAGCATAGCTCATTTGAAGAACTGATTTCTGAGAAATTATAGGTATTGAAAATTTCCTCACCCTCAATACGATAACAGACCTTAGATTGAACGCCTAAGCCGTTGATATCATCAATAAAATGATCCTCATTAGGTAGAAATATGGCAATAGGAGTGGGGTCATAGTTTCCATTTATTGACCTGTATAGTTTGTATTCTTTTATTCCGCCATCAAACCCTTGATAATCTGACCAATTCAGCGTATTTATATAATCGTAATCATTCGCGGCTCCTTCTAAAAATATTGTTTTTGCCGCATTTGAGAATTCTCCTTCAAAACCACAGGAATCGATGTATTTGGTTCTGTATTCCCAAGCTTGGAATTCGGTCTCCGCATCCTCATCTATAAAGAAAACCACATCTGAGGTTGCATCTGACCTCCCTATTTCTTCAAAGGCACCATTGTAATTTCGCCTCTGAAAAATAATTTCTGTAATACCTACGGATTCATCTATATATTGATAAAGTTCAATATTTCCGTCAACAACAGAAACCAATTTGAGATAGTTATATCCTGGGTCTCCCGCAACGGGTACATTGAAAGATGTTGGAGAGGAAAAAGCATTGTTGCCGTCTACAAATATTGAATTGATATAAATCGTATAGCTTTGGTTTCCATTTACAGCAATGGTAGCAGTTGTTTCTTCAGTAATTTCCTCCAAATTCCATTGTCCATTGGAAAGGCTCCATATTTCGTAAAAGTCAGTTACACTACCATCGTAATTTGTCCATTCTATAACGGCTTCCTGCGCACACATAAATACCTCAGAAGAAGATACAGTACTTGTATGAATATTGGCTTTAGCACTCGTTTGATAGGTTATGGGTACTGAGCTTGTTTCACATGAATCAAATGCGGCAATCGAGTAGGAAAATGGGCCTTCCTCAAAGTTCACAGCGTAAGAATAAACTGTTGAGGCTATTCCCCAAACGGTATCTAGCTCATATAAAATACCATTTGAGTCGAAAGTATAGATTACATATCCGTATGTGTCACTTTGCAGATTTTCGTTCCACTCAATCTGCATGAGATTAGTGGCTGTATCTATACCAACGCTATATATTATTGGAATATCTGGAGTCATTAAATCCTCAAAAGTATCTCCAATGATATTCGATGTAAAGTCACAAATTTCGCCAGGAAGCACAATTTGATAATTGAGAAATGCGGAACAAATATCAATAGTATCTTGAAAAGAATTGATTCCCACTGCAACGCTATCTATAAGGGTGTATATTCCGCTTGGGTATTCTCTGTAAAGATGGTAGTAGTCTCCTGTGTAGGACAATGGGCTATTGGAAGGTGCATTCCAAGCTAGTAAGGCCATTCCGTTACCGGGGTTATTCAGATCCAAATGAATATTTGAAACAGTATCCGAGTATTTTATCGTGTTTCCATTACATCCGGATCTTACGGATAGGAAAAAATCTTGTGCATCGGTAGAACCCATGATGGTAAAGCTATTCGCGTTAACATCGACAAAGTTTGCCAACAGGCCATCTTGAACCGAATACACGCCATATTCAATAAATGAACCAACGGGATCATTAATAGAGGACCATTTTATTGTAAGGTCGCCAACGGCATCTGTTTGTATACAATCTATTTTTGGTGCTTGAAGAACTCCAGGATTCAAAACATTGATTCGCACCGTGGCGTAAGTTATTTTTGGCACCTGGCAGAAATTATCTTGCACCTTGAAGACAAAGTCATAAGGAATCATCTCAGAAATACCTCCAAATTGATTGACCAAATGGTCACAAGTCGTTTGCCAAGAAAAAGAGGTCGTCGCAGTTTCAGGTGCCTCAATAGGAGGCAAGCTATTTAAGGTTGCGCAAGGTTCAATGTCACAACCTAACGGACTTGTATAACCAGCGCCAAACATTGGGCCTGAGGCAGATATGATAACATTTTGGGCAGCGCCATTTTGAAGGAGGTCGAGGTCTGTTGCTAAAAGGTCAAAATCAACTAAATCTCCGGCATTTACGGTTGTTTCAAATAGTCCACCTGCAAAAGGTGGTGTAATAAGTGGTGCATTATTTTCGCTACTGCAGGGCAAAACGACAATCTGCATCTCACGTTCAACCTCGCCGATTAAGATTCCATTTCTAAAGGATTGAACGCTTACCTTAATGTTAAAATTTCCAATATTGAAGCTTGTAAAAACAATTTCTCCAGTTGACGGGTCTATTGAGGCAGGAATATTATTGGCGTCAATAGCTGTATCTGGGGTAGGTGAGTCATAGGAATATCCAGCCTCAAATGGAACAGGCATGGGATTTAAAGGAGGGTCGTACACACCAACGGGAAAGTAATCGAATGGAATTCCAAATTTAAAATGAAGTGAATCTAAGTCTGGGTCGATGGCATTCATATTATACCGGTACTCCGAACCAGCGCATGTCACAAAATGAGGCGATTGAAGAAATTTAGGAGAAGAATCAGTACATGTGTTATTAATACTATTGGGGTTGGCGTACATTTTTGCAGCCAATGTTATTCCAAAAGTTGAAGGATCTGATAAATTACTAATTGCATTACTTCTTGAGAAATTCTCATATGTAAATATCCAACCTTCTGAGGGAGGAATTCCCGCTATACTTATTGGGTCGCTGCGATAGGTTATACGCTCGATTGCTCCAACTCCATTTCCTGCTGCACTCCCTGTTCCGCATTCAAGCATAGGTGGAGATCCAGCCACAACTGTGCATGAAGGAGATATATCCTCTCTGGATATGAAATTTAAGACAATTGAATTAAGTGAAGGATGGTTCCAAACCCTAAGGTCCTCAGAAATAATATTTACCTCTGCACCATTACAGTCTCGGTAGAATACAAGCTGAAACTCATAGGTATTCGTCCCACTGCAACTCCATGTGATTTCTCCGCCCATAACATGGGAGGCACGAAAGCTTAATGAGAAGCTTAAAAAAACAATGAAGGCAAAGACTCTTTGCATATGGATATAACGCAACATAATACGTAGTATTATAACGAGAAAGGCCGAATAAAGTTGCTAACCTGCGGAAATAACGGACATGTCACTCCAATTCAAGTGCGCATTCGCCATTCGTAGGATGGCAGATGCATCTATATCGTGTATTCGTTGGATATATGAATTATAGAAATCAGAGCTCATGCCATAAGATTCAACACTCAAAAATAGATCCATCATTGCATATGGACCGTCAGAAATTTTCAGCATTTGACCGAGTAAATGATTTTTTACAAGGTCAAGCTCCTCTTTTTTTATTTTTTCATCACACAAGAGATACATCTCTTTTTTTACTTCATCTAATGCAGCCTGCAAATGCTCTTTTCCCACTTCAGATCCAATAAGTAGGTATCCTGAACCGCCAGATTCTGAAATGATACTTCCGATGCCATATGTATATCCCTTGTCCTCTCTGATATTTTTCATTAGTCTACTACCGAAATAGTCTCCAAGAATGGTATTGAGAATACTCATGTCTAAGAAGTCTTTATTTGTTTTATTGAAAAGTGTTTTTCCAATGCGTATTGCGGTTTGAACAGCATCTTTTTTTTCGATGTGAATTGCACCGGGTTTGTTGAAAAAATCACTTTTAAACTCTAGTGGCTTTTTGATACAAAATGCTTTTGAGATATTACGGATATGTTGAATTTGCAACTCTGCTAAAGCCCCGACAATAGCTATTTTAAATAGCCCACTGACATAGTTTGCTTTATGAAATTTTAGTAGCTCTGTTCTTTCTACTTTTTGTAGTTCAATTTCGTTAGATACCTCTGCATATTCAGTTCCATGATACAATTGCTTTTGAAAGGCTCTTTGTGCAAGAACACCAACACGATTAATGTTGATTTTAAATTTTTGAATCTTTTCTGCTTTTATTTCTTGAAACTCTGATTCTGGGAAACATGCATTGGTGATGGCATCCAACAGAACCTCATAGGCTTCAGAAATATTGCTCTTTAATGCAAATAATGACACCATCACCCCCTCATGAGATAGACCGATATCAAAAAATGCACCTAGATCGTCGAGCTGATTATGAATTTCAGTCGAGCTTTTTAGTGAAGTACCTGAAAGCAATAACGATGAGGTCATGCTGGCAATGCTATTTTTCCCTTTTCGTAATCCTGCATCAAAGCAGATATCAATCCTTGCTGTCTCATTAGAAATATCACCCAACCAATAAAGAGGGGCTGATTCATTGAGTAGAATTTTTTCCGGTGAAACAAATGAAATAGCACCAGTTTTGTGAGTTTTAGGAGCGTTTTTTCGATTCATTTTGTTTTGTTTACTTTCAATAGCGAGCAATTTTCTCTCTTCAAAATTGAATTGGCAAAATTGAGAATGTCACTATTTTCTATACTATTATAGATTTGCATTTCCTCATTAATACCATTGGCATCTCCCAATAACTCGAACATACAGAGACTTATAGATTTATTTAACAATCCCTGCTCTTGGAATGCTTTTGCGGTACTCAATTTGTTTTTGAGCGAGTTGAGCTTCCGGTCACTAAAGCCTTCCACCTTGATTTTCTCAAGCTCCTTCCAAAGTGCGTTATCTAAAGTATCAAAATCAACACCCTCTGATAATTTACCCGTAATTAAAAATAACCCATGGTCAAGCGAGCCGGTAATAAAAGCATTTATTTCGGAAACCATGTTTTGCTCTTTTTTTAGTGCAATATTCAAAAGTGAAGATTGATCCTTACCAATAGCATCGCTTAAGAAATCAGCCAGGTAGTATCCAATATTTTTTCTTTCCGACATATGAAATGCGTAATAGAACGCATCGGCTGAAACATCGCGCTGAATAATTTTTTCTCTAAATTCTTTTTGAGTTGGTTCAATGGGTAATAATCGTGCAGGTTTTTTTCCACCGGGTATCGTTCCGTAATATTTTTCTACAAGGTGTTTAATTGATCCTGAATCAAAATTACCTGAGATACATAAGATGGCATTTGAGGGACAGTAAAATTTTTTAAAAAATTTCTTGACGTCACTCATCTCTGCCCTCTCTATGTGCGCGATGTCTTTACCAATGGTTGCCCACTTGTAGGGGTGCTTTGAATATGCCAAAGGTCGTAGTTTAAGCCAAACATCACCATACGGTTGGTTCAAATATCTTTGCTTGAATTCCTCAATAACCACATTTCGTTGAACTTCTAAACTCTTATCGGTAAACGCTAGAGAAAGCATTCTGTCACTCTCTAGCCACAGGGCAGTTTCGATATTATTGGCCGGTATAATTTCATAATAATTTGTAAGATCATTACTCGTAAATGCATTGCTTTCTCCACCCGCTTTTTGAAGCTCTTGGTCAAAATCTTTAACGTGAATAGAGCCACCAAACATTAGGTGCTCAAAAAGATGTGCAAATCCAGTTTTATCCTCATGTTCGTCCCTCGCGCCAACATCGTAAAGTGTATTGACAACGACCATAGGTGTTGCTTTATCGTAATGAAGAAGGACCTTTAATCCGTTTTTCAGGGTGTATCGTTCAAATTCGATCATTCTACTTCAGTGAAATTTTTGACAATTCATTTTGCGCGTCATCAAATTCTTTAAGTAGGTCATTTATAATTTGCTTTGCAGATAATAATTCGTCCATGATACCGGCGATTTGTCCAATCTCCAATTCTCCATTTTGAAGATCTCCTTCGAACATTCCTTTTTTTGCACGTCCTCTTCCTAACAGCTCAACAAGCTCATCTTTAGACGCATGGTTGGTGTATGCCTTTTGTACGCGGCTATAAAAGTCATTTTTAAGTAATCGAACAGGCGTAAGCTCTTTAAGTGTTAGCTCCGTATCTCCCTCTTTAGCATCGAGAATGGCCTTTTTAAAATTGATATGTGCACTAGATTCGTGAGAAGCCACGAATCGACTTCCTATTTGAACTCCATCTGCCCCGAGTACCATGCACGCCAGCATAGCTCTTCCTGATGCTATTCCACCCGCGGCGATTAATGGAATTTTAATTTCTTTCTTGACCATTGGTATGAGGCATAATGTCGTCGTTTCATCTCGTCCATTATGTCCCCCTGCTTCAAAACCTTCAGCGACAATAGCGTCTACTCCAGCTTGTTGCGCTTTTAAAGCAAATTTTAGACTAGAAACAACATGCACAACGGTGATTCCTTCTTTATGTAATCGATCCGTATATGTTTTTGGGTTTCCTGCTGAGGTAAAAACAATAGGCACTTTGTGTCGTATAATGGTTTCAATATGTTCTTCAATATTTGGGTATAGCATTGGCAGATTTACTGCAAAAGGTTTTGATGTCTCTGCTTTACATTTAGCGATTTGTTCATCTAAAATGTCCGGATACATGGATCCGGAACCTATAATACCGAGGCCTCCCGAATTAGAAACAGTTGCCGCAAGCTCCCAACCAGAGCACCAAATCATTCCGGCTTGAATGATTGGATATTGAATGTTAAAGAGTTCGGTAATCCTATTTTTCATAATTACATTAAAAAAGCTTTGTAGCGAATTTAAATATTATAATGCTTAATGTTCCTTTATCATGTTTTTTTAAACAGAATTTTTAACGTAAATTGTGTATCTTAGAATACCTTTTGCATGTTTATGAAAACTCAATTTTATACTGGTTTTTTTCTGTGTTTTTTTCTGTGTTGTTTTGTTCAAAATTCTTGGTCTCAAAAACAAAAAATCCATCATAATCATGACCACGCTGTATCGAAGGAATTATTAATTGAAAATAAGGGGCAATGGCCTGAAGGAATCCTTTTTCAGTCGAAGATTGATGGGGGAAAGGTATGGGTTCAGCAAAATAAATTCATCTATCATTTACAGGATTTCTCTGCAATGCATGAGGCACATTCCAACCCAATATTAATAACAGCAGAAGATGCCATTGCTCGACAGGAGGTTGTACATCTCAACTTCATAGGAAGCCGTGAGGTGAGTCAGATCATAAAATCTGACGAGAGCAAGCACTACTACAATTACTTGAAGGGAAATGACCCTAATAAGTGGGCAAGTAAAGTGCATGTATATAAGGAGGCTACACTCATTGATTTTTATGAAGGTATAGATCTACATATCCAAAATAATGGCAACCAATTTAAGTACGAGTTCATCGTGGCGCCAAATACTTCAATAACTCAACTAAAATTAGAGTATGTTGGTCAGAAAAGTATGGTAGTTTCATCAAATGGAGATCTTGAAATCACTACTGAGTTGGGTGTAATTTATGAGGAGAAGCCATATGCCTATCAGGTGATTAATGGTCATAAGGTTGAAATTCCTTGCGCGTTTAAAATCTTAGAAGGTATTACAAGTTTTGAAATGGGTACCTACGATCCAAATTTTGAATTGGTGATTGACCCTGTTTTGATATTTGCAACCTACAATGGAGCAAACACAGATAACTTCGGAATGACAGCCACCTACGGATACGATGGTACGGCCTACTCAGGAGGGACGGTTTATGGTAATGACTATCCAATGCCCGATAACGGTGCTTATGATGTTAATTCGAATTTCACAGTTCCTAATGGTCCGATGGGGATCACAGATGTATTTATCAGTAAATTCGATGAAGATGGTGCTCAAATGATTTGGAGTACCTTTCTAGGTGGCGGTAACGATAACACAGGTACTGAGACGGCACATAGTATGATATGTGATGGTGCTAATAATTTATATCTATTTGGTTCAACCTCTAGTCCTGATTTCCCTGTAAGTCCGGGTGCTTTCAATGATACCCATAATGGAGGTGATTTAGGTTACAACTTTGGAAGCACTGGTGTAAACCATTCTGCTTTCGGGATTGATCTATTTGTTTCAAAGTTAAGTGCAGATGGTACAAGTCTGTTAGGTTCAACTTATGTAGGAGGTTCAGGTAACGATGGAGTAAACTACAATGCTGCAAATTTCGGTGCCTTTACAGAGTTAACGAGTAACTATGGCGACAATTTCAGAGGGGAGATTATGCTTGATGCCGCAAATAATGTGATAGTTGCTTCCTGCACGCATTCTAATGACTTTCCGGTAGTGAATGCGATTCAAAATTCAAACGGAGGGAATCAAGACGGAACTGTATTTAAACTTTCTGCTGATTTCTCACAGCTTTTATTTTCAACTTATTTCGGCGGTTCTGAAAACGATGCTTGTTACTCTGTCAAGGTAGATGAGTCAAACAATCTCATCTTCGCTGGAGGTACGAAATCTTCAAATTTACCCGGTATGGGTTCTGGATTTCAAAACAACTATGGGGGTGGTGAAACCGATGGCTTTGTGGTGAAAACTCCCCCATCAGGGACGTCAATTACAAATGCTAGTTATGTCGGAATGAACCAATATGACCAAGTTTTCTTTGTGGAAATCGACCGAGTAAATAGTGTTTTTCTTTTGGGTCAATCCGTTGGTGGAACCTTTCCAGTTAATAACGCAGCATTTTCTAATGGGGCTAGTAGTAATTTCATCATGAAACTAGACTCTAATTTAACCACCAACATTGCCTCAACTCGTTTTGGAAATGGTAACCCTAATATTCATATCTCACCCACAGCATTTTTAGTAGATAATTGTGGAAACATATATGTATCGGGTTGGGGAGCAGATTTACTTCAGTCCACTCCATTGGCTGGAATGCCTGTAACAGCAGATGCTTTTCAGTCAGATCCTCCAAACGGATTTGATTTCTATCTAATGGTTATGTTTGCTGATTTTTCTGATATTCTTTATGGTTCTTATTTAGGAGGCGCCGTGGCTAGAGAACATGTGGATGGAGGTACTTCTCGTTTTGATAAAAATGGAATTGTCTATCAGTCTGTTTGCGGTGGTTGTGGTGGAAATAGCGATTTCCCAACGACACCAGGTGCTTGGTCCGCAACAAATAACAGTTCGAATTGTAACAACCTTATTTTTAAGTTTGATTCTGGTATTCTACCTGTAGCTGATTTTACGGTAGATCAAACCATTGGTTGTAATGATTTCACTGTAAGCTTTCAAAATATTTCCTCGGATAGTGATACTTATTTATGGGATTTTGGGGACGGTGAGTTGGATTCAACAACTTTCAATCCAGTAATTACTTACACAGAACCAGGTTTTTATCAGGTTAATCTTTTTGTTACCGATAGTGTATGTCAGCTAACAGACACGGCCGAAATTACTGTTTTGGTCATCGATTCGGTCATACTTGAAGTTCAAAATCAAATAAGTGTTTGTGACAATGTACCATTTGATTTAATGGCAAATACTTTTGGCACTGCGGGCCAATTTATTTGGTCTCAGAATGCTGATTTTTCAAATCCTTTGAATGCTCCTTCAGATTCCGTGGTTACAGTCACCGAAGACGGAACCTATTACATAATGGCTGACAATGGTTTTTGTTCAGCCGAAGACTCTGTTCAGGTTTTGTTTAATGCGGCTCCTGAGGCCCAATTTGATATTCCAGATTCTATTGGGTGTGCACCCTTGAATGTTTTATTTTTAAATGAATCAATTCAGACTGATTATTTCTTGTGGGATTTTGGAAATGGAATTGTTGATTCTGTCACGTTTGATCCTGAAATACAATACACGGAACCAGGTATTTACACAGTCAGCCTTTACATATATGATTCTTTATGTCCGGCATCGGATACTACATACGCAACCATAACAGTATTACCGGATCTTACAGTTTCGGGATTAGATTCAGTCTCTTTGTGTAATGGAGATGTTACACTTACCGCGAATTCGAATGGCACAGCTTCAACTTATCTATGGTCCTCCTCATCAGATTTTTCTGATGTCTTGAATCCTACAGGAGATTCCTCTGTTGTCGTTTCTAACTTTGGCACTTATTATGTTCAGCTCGGTAATTCTGATTGCACCCTTATCGATAGTGTTTTCGTAGAATTTGTCAACCCAGAAATTGCACTGTTCGCTGATGATTCTATTTGTCTCTACGATCTATCTGAGGTTGCTGTGGAGAATTTAACGCCGAATATCGGCCTCACTTATGATTGGCAGCCTGATTCTATTATTGTTGTAAATAACCAAAATATGGTTCAGGTTCTTCCCACAGGCCCACAGTATGTTTATGTCACAGCATTTTCTGACGAAGACAATTGTTTCGTTGAGGATTCTATATTTATAAATGTGACGGATATTGATTCTACTTTGGTAATTGCAAGTGCCTCAGAATATGCGGTTCCGGAAGGAGCGACGGTTACCTTATTTGGCTCACCTTCGGGCTTGCCTTCCTATCAATGGAGTCCTCAAGATGGCCTAAGTGCCCCTAACAACCAACAAACAGACGCTGTCATTGATGAGGATATTATATATACACTTTCGGTTTCGGATGGCATCTGTTCACGAGACGACACTGTAGAAATTAAAGTTTATGAAATTATATGTGAGGATCCATTCGTTTTCGTACCGAATGCTTTTTCCCCAAATGGTGACAATTATAATGATGTTTTGTATGTTCGTGGTTTATATATTGAAAAGGTAATATTTAGAATTTTTAACCGTTGGGGTGAGATGGTATTTGAATCCAATGATGTCTCTTCCGGTTGGGACGGGATGTTTAGAAATCAATTATTGCAACCAGACGTCTATGATTTTTACCTAGATGTTACCTGTGTAGGTGGATTGAAATCAATAGTGAAAGGAAATGTAACTTTAATGAGATAGAATGAAAAAGATAATAACAAAGAAATCAGAAAATTTTCTAGAAAAATATTTGAATAATCCGAGCCCGACAGGATTTGAGTCAGAAGGCCAGAAGCTGTGGTTGGATTACATGAAGCCCTATGTGGATGAATATATCACCGATAATTATGGAAGCGTTGCAGGTATTATAAATCCCGGTAAGAAGTACAAAGTTGTGATTGAGGCGCACGCTGATGAAATATCTTGGTTTGTTCATTACATTACGAAGGACGGTTTTATTTATCTGGTGCGTAATGGGGGCTCTGACCATATGATTGCACCCTCGAAGCGCGTTAATATTCATACGGACAAAGGACCCGTAAAAGCAGTATTTGGTTGGCCTGCCATCCACATGCGAAAGGGCAAGGAGGAGACGCCAAGTATGAAAAATATTTTTTTAGATTGTGGCTGTACCACAAAGGATGAAGTTGAAGCATTGGGTATCCATGTTGGATGTGTTGCTACATTTGAAGACGAGTTTATGATTCTCAACAAAAATAAATATGTAGGACGTGCATTGGATAATCGAATGGGTGGTTTTATGATTGCAGAGGTTGCCCGTTTATTAAAGGAGTCAAAGACCAAATTACCATTTACACTTTACGTGGTGAACTCCGTACAAGAGGAGATTGGATTGCGTGGAGCTCAAATGATTGCGGAGCGCATTAAGCCCGATGTAGCTCTAGTAACTGATGTTTGCCACGATACCAATACACCAATGGTAAGTAAAATTGAAAACGGAGATTTGAAATCAGGTGATGGTCCTGTTTTAACTTATGGTCCTGCAGTGCAGAACAATTTCTTGAATCAAATATTCAAAACAGCTGAAAAAAATAAGATACCTTTCCAAAGAGCTGTTGTTTCTCGCTCGACAGGGACTGATACTGATGCTTTTGCCTACTCCAATGATGGTGTAACAAGTGCGCTAATATCTCTTCCGCTCAGGTACATGCATACTACCGTTGAAATGGTTCACAAGGATGATGTTGAGAATAGTATTCGAATGATTTTGGAAACTGTAAAGTCCATTAAATCGGGCCAAGACTTTAGGTATTTGAGGTAGCATTAATTCCCAAAGCTGCGCAGAAATATTCGATTATTGGAACATTTACGGCCGTGGCTCGTTATTATGACATGAAGGCAAAGGGCTGGCAATCTTGGGTGGAAAAGGTTTTTTTTCGCGTATTTTCTGAACGTAACCGTAAAACTATTGAGCGCATTACACTCAATGTTTCGGTTGCAGGTTTTATTGTTCATCTGATACTTATTTTACTAAAGAACTACGATATTTTCCATTCGCGCATGGACAATATTCTGTTGGCAGACCCTATATCTGCGATTTATACGCCCTTCTCCATTATCTTGATTTATGAAATATACTTGCTCATACATTTTCTGCCGCGCTCATTTACGTCATCTGTTTCAAAGCAATTCGAAATTATTTCATTGATCATTATTAGACGTATTTTCGGTGAAATACCACACATTGATTTGATGGCCTCTTGGTTTACAACTCCTGAAAACCTTCAGCTGATTTATGACCTAGTCGGTATTCTAATTTTATTCTTCCTTATTTATTTATTCAATAGAAGTCGTGCGAAATTTGTTAAAAGTGAATTAAAAGATAATTTAAGACGCTTTGTCAACTCAAAAAGAGCACTTAGTTTGGTATTACTGCCAGTACTCGTTTTCACAAGTCTTTACACCTTAATTTCTTGGCTTCAGTCACAATTCTCTGGCGCATCAATCACATCATCGTTTCATTTAAATTCAATATTTTACAATGAATTCTTTACGATTTTGATTTTGGCAGATGTCTTCATTTTGTTGTTGTCCTTTCAATATACAGAGCGGTATAGCCAGCTAATTCGAAATACCGGTTTTGTCATTTGTACCATCTTGATACGTCTATCTTTTTCAACTGACGGACTTACAAATATTGCTCTGATTATCTCTAGTGTTTCTTTTGGACTTTTAGTTCTAAGCATCTATCAGGCAACAGAGGCCTCTCGAAAACGAAAATAATTCACTGACATATTTCGTTAACTTATCTCTTTTCAGCAAACTATTTCCTGGTTATTATTTAAGTTGAATTTTTTGATCGCCAACACAAATTAGATCTCCCTTAATACATTTTGCTCTGCGCCTGTGTTCTGTGATTCCGTTACGCGTGACTTCCTCAGAATCGACAATCATTTTTGCATGCCCTCCCGTTTGTGCGATTCCTAGTGCTTTGAGTAGCGCCAACAATTCGATGTGCTCTCCATTAATTTTAAAAGTTACTTTATTTTCCATTAAGCTCCATCGCCTTTAGGGTATTCATCATTAAAGAGGCAATTGTCATGGGTCCAACTCCACCTGGAACAGGTGTTATAAAGCTTGCTTTAGGTGATACCTCATTGAAGTTTACATCTCCCACAAGTCTCCACCCTCTTTCTCTAGAGGCATCATCTACACGTGTCGTTCCAACGTCTATAATGACAGCATTTTCTTTGACCATATCAGCAGAGACAAAGTTAGGTTTACCAATAGCAGCAATTAATATATCCGCTTGAAGACAAATCTCTTTTAGATTCTTCGTTCTCGAGTGCGCCAATGTAACTGTGCAATTACCTGGATTAGAATTTCTACTGAGCATCATGCTTAGCGGTGTTCCAACGATGTTACTTCTGCCAATAATTACGCAATGCTTTCCCGACGTTTCGATATTATAGCGGCGTATCAGTTCGATTATACCTGCAGGTGTAGCAGGAAGAAAACCCGGTAGGTTCAGCATCATATTTCCCAAATTCATAGGGTGGAAGCCATCAACATCTTTATTCGGACTGATGGTATCTGTGACTTTTATCTCATTGATGTGCTCGGGTAAGGGCAGCTGAACGATGAAACCATCTATAGTCTCGTCATCATTAAGTTCATGAACCTTATCTAACAAAGCGTCCTCGGATATGCTATCTTCATATCGGATTAAGGTGCTTTCAAACCCAATTTCCTCGCATGCTTTTACTTTTGCGGTAACATAAGACAAGGAACCACCGTCATTTCCGATCAGAACAGCAGCCAAATGCGGTGTTTTTTGACCCATTTGTTTTCTAAGATTCACCTTGTCTTTAAGTTCAGTTCTAATTTGTTTTGCGGTTTCTTTTCCGTTTAAGCGCTGCATAGTGTATTTTTAACAAAGATAATAAGGGTTATAATTCTAAAGGCCCAAAACATCGTATCTTTGTAAAAACTATTTAACAATGAAGAATTTTTTTCAACTAACTTATATTTTATGCTTGTTTTCAGCTCATGCTCAAACTGAGTTTGATGGTTCTGAAATTGGTGTGGAAATCTTTGCTGCCCGTGCAGGATCAAATGGAGGAACAATGGGAGGAGGGTTTAAATATGCAGCCATTTTAAATAAAAACTTCGCCGTTGGCCCCTCATTTAGATACCATAGAACCTGGAGTTTTTTTGATCAAAACTTAGTCGCGGGTTCACCGTCTAGTGCCAGTATATATGGTGGTGGATTTTTTGCCCATGCGCGATATAAGGATGCATTATTTGGAGGGATTGAATTTGAGCTGATTAAAACACCTTTTAATTTTAGTCAAACAGTAGAAGAGTTTAAACCTTGGATCGCAACGCTTTTTATCGGGGGAGGATTTTCAAAATTATACAATAAAGTGAGAATCAACTTGGGGATCTTTTATGATGTTGTCAATGCTGAAAACAGTCCATTCCGTCCAAACTATGCAATCAGAATTAAAAATAGTGAGGGAGGGACGCAACGAATTCTTCCCATAATCTACCGGGTTAACTTCTT
>CAJXCU010000032.1 GCA_913051935.1 uncultured Flavobacteriales bacterium | reverse complement strand
AAAATAGTGAGGGAGGGACGCAACGCATTCTTCCCATAATCTACCGGGTTAACTTCTTTTTTCCAATAGGTTTTAATAAAGATTAACTCATGAAAATAGGAATTGTATTGTATCCAACATTCGGTGGGAGCGGTGTGGTGGCAACTGAATTGGGAAAGGCATTGGCAAAAAAGGGACATGAAATTCATTTCATTACTTATTCTCAGCCTGTTAGACTTGGGGGGTTCACTGAAAATGTATTTTACCATGAGGTTTCTGTTTCGGATTACCCATTGTTTGATTTTCAGCCCTACGAAACCCAGCTTGCAAGTAAAATGGTCGATGTAGTGAAGTATGAAAGGTTAGATCTAATTCATGTGCATTATGCCATTCCGCATGCCTCCGCTGCTTTTATGGCCAAACAAATCTTAAAAACGCATGGAATCTCAATTCCATACGTAACAACGCTTCATGGTACTGATATTACCTTGGTTGGGCGCGAACCTTCTTTTGAGCCCGTCATTACATTTTGTATCAATGAATCCGATGCGGTTACTGCTGTTTCTCAAAGTTTAAAGGAGGATACCTTGAAGCATTTTAATGTTCAAAATGAAATAACAGTCGTGCCAAATTTTATTTCTTTGGAGAAAAAACGTAGTGATGCAAAAATCAATAGAGGGATGTATGCCTCAGATGATGAACGCATAATTTGTCATATTTCCAACTTCAGAAAGGTAAAAAGGGTAGAGGATGTGATTCGTGTTTTTGCCCATGCAATCAAGGAAGTACCAGCCAAACTTTTGTTCGTGGGAGACGGTCCTGAGCGTTATAACTGTGAGCAATTGTGTAGAGAGCTATCCTTGTGCGAGCATATTCTTTTTATGGGAAAAATAAGAGATACCTCTGACGTATTAGCCATCTCAGATGCCTTTTTATTACCTTCTCAAACAGAGAGTTTTGGATTGGTAGCTCTTGAGGCAATGTCTATGGGTGTTCCTGTTGTTTCGAGTAATTCGGGTGGGATACCTGAGGTGAACAAGCATGGATTCTCTGGGTTTTTATCAGATGTCGGCGATGTACAAGACATGTCAAAAAACTTAATTCATATGCTATCAACCGATTATCTAGAAACTTTTAGAAGTAATGCTTTGAGACAAGCAAAGGCGTTTTCGATTGAGAAAGTGCTACCTATGTATGAGGATATTTATACTAAATTAGTAGAGTAGGAGGTTAATTCAAAAGCTATAGCTCCAGAATATTTATCAACTTATGTCTTCTAATAAAAAAATTGACCAGTGGATTTCATCTAGAAAGAAAAGACTAGAATCTTTCAAGGCTGAAGAGCTATACCCTTTGCTTTTAAGAGGAGATAAGCAAGCATTGAGCTCTGCTATTACATTGATTGAAAGCACTCATCCAAAGGCCAGAGCAGAGAGCAGTAAGCTAATCGAACTTTGTTCTCGTGAAAAATCCAAATCGTGGCGAATAGGGATTACTGGTGTACCTGGTGTGGGTAAGAGTACTTTTATAGAGGCATTTGGATCACATGTGCTGGATGCGGGACACAAGCTTGCTGTTCTTGCTGTCGATCCTTCCTCAAATGTGACAGGTGGTAGTATTCTTGGAGATAAAACAAGAATGAATACACTTTCACAAGAGGAAAATGCTTTTATTCGTCCAACGGCGGCCGCAGGTAATTTAGGCGGTGTGGCGCGTAATTCCCGAGATGCTATGCTATTGTGCGAAACGGCGGGCTTTGATGTTATTTTTATCGAGACCGTTGGTGTTGGACAGTCTGAAACTATGGTACACAGTATGGTCGATTATTTTGTTCTGCTTCTTTTAGCGGGAGCTGGGGATGAACTCCAAGGAATGAAAAGAGGAATTATGGAGCTAGCTGATACCATATTGATTACAAAGGCAGATACGGGCAATGAAAAAGCATCTAAATTGGCCGCAAGGGCCTACGCTAATGCTGTGCATCTATTTCCCTCAAAGGAAAGTAACTGGATTACAAATGTCTTGACGACAAGTAGTTTGGATGGAATAGGTCTGAATGAGACGTGGAATTCAGTTCAAAGCTATTTTAATTCAATTGTCAGCAATGGCTTTTATATCAAAAATAGAAGGCAACAAAACGCACGTTTTTTAAGAGAGAACTTGACACATATAATGCTAAATGAATTTGATAGTGATAATGAATTAAAGGCTTATATGTCACTCTTAGAAACTCAGTTAACCGAAGGGGATCTTTCTCCCGGAAGCGCCGTAGATTTACTTTTTGAAAAATATAAAGCCCATCTGAGGGGTTAACCCTCTAGTATACAAGGATTTTTTCCATTCTTGTAAGACCGTTGTGGCTTATTTTCATAAATAAGAAACCTGTTCCTTCAAAATTGGTAATGTTCAGATAGTTTTGGTTCACGAGGTCTCCTTTTTGAATTCTTTTACCTTGAAGATTATAGATTTCATAATGTGCGCTGATATTTTGTGAGAAATGTAGTTCCTCCCCACACTGAATATTATTTGGAGTGACCTGAAAATTATTTAGTTCAAATAATTGGTTGATTGGACTAGCTTCTATCTTGCAGATACCTCCGTCATTTGTTCCTACCCATAAATCTTCATTATTTCCTTTTGTGATACAAAGGATATGGTTGTCTGTTATATTTGAATTTGAAGTCGTCAATTGTAGGTATTCATTCTCAACTTTGGTAAGCAATCCATTAGATTCAGAGCCAATAAAGATTTCACCCTGTGTTCCGTGCATGACACAAAGAAGACTATTTGCTGGCATATCTGAATTGACAGTATTAAAAGAGCCCCAAGGCCCTCCGTTTCCTAAATCTACAATCAAACCTGCCGCCGGAGAAATAAACCACGGTTTACCTTCTGAATCGATTTTTATATCTAGTACAGAATTATCAGGTATACCTGAGCTGATTATTGTGTGATTTGTGTAGTTATTCGATGTATCGAAATATAAAACCCCTCCATTGATACTACCGACGTATATTTTGTCTGAACCCGCACAAATAGATGAAATATTATTTGAAAGTAATCCATCATTATTCGTCCAAGATATCCATATATTTCGGTCATACACGAATAGCCCTTCTGTTGTTGCAACCCATATATGACCGTTCATGTCAATTTCAATTGCGCGAACAAGGAAGTCCCCAATCCCAGAATTTTCAGGCGTATAATTTGTCCACTCTGAGCCATCAAATTTGAATAATCCACCTTGAACTGTTCCAATCCATATAAGGGAATCTCCATCATTTTTTAGTGCTCTAATGTTGTCATTCCATAGTGGGCTATTTATTGCATTGTAGATTGTCCAGCTTGTTTCATTCTCAAATTTTGCCAAACCATAATCTGTTCCAATCCACAAGGTATTACTGCTGTATTCTAGACATCTTACCGTATTGAAAGGTAGTGGTGAGTTATCTATGGTATAGCTATTTACAAGTTGTGCTTGCCCTTTTGAGGCAAGCACAATTAAAATTAAAAAGGCAGTGTATTTGCCACAATTAATCATTCTTAAAAATGAGTCTTTCGGTATGTATTTCAGTATCTGTTTCAATCTGAAGTGTGTACATTCCTTCAGATATGTTTTTTAAGCTAATTTCATGTTCAGTTATGCCAGCAGCATCTTGGAATTTTCTTTTGTAAATTCTTTTACCCGAAGCATCTATGATTTCGAGTTCAACTTTACTCTTTTGTGAAAGGCCATAGGAGACTACGAAAATTCCATTCGATGGATTTGGCGTTATGCCAATTGTATTTTTAATATTAAGTTCACTCAAATTTGCACAAGACTCAACAATAACCTCTACAGCGACAGAGTCACTCGTGCAGCCATTTTCAGTCGCTTTTACGTAAAAAGTTGTAGAATTTGTCAAAGCCGGAGTCGAGAAATTAGAACCTGAACCTACATATGTTCCTGCTGCATCAAACCAATTTAAGATACCTTGTCCTGTAGCACTCAATTGAGCAACTTCATTTGCACAAATAGTTGTACCATTCGCTTCTGGTTCATCAGGATTACCAAGCGTTATTTCCACTGAAACTAAGTCACTTGTGCATGTTCCGTTTTCGGTTTCCACTTCCCAGTCATAAAAATAGTAGTAATACGATGAACTCGATGTGGCGCCAATTATAGATAGTATATCGTCTAAGATGTATGGGTAAGTTGCCGAATTATTATTTCTGTAAAGACCTCCAGGGGGTAAATCTGTGGCTACAAGTCGATAATTATATCCATTAGATATGTTAAAGTCCAGGTCAATTCGGCTTGCTCCAGACGGTACCATTGCAGTCAATGTTTGTAGGGTTGTCCCATCTTCGTCTTGTAATTCGACTGTTACGCTGCCACCTTCATCCGCATATACTAATGCGCTTTTGAGTGTAAAAGGTGTGTATGCATGAAAGATAATTCCGTGTGAGGAGGATAGAAATCCACCACCACCAATTCCATTAGTATGAGGCTGGGCATTTAAGGTTTCGGTATACGTATCTGTATTTTGGATCCATAGCGTCGTGTTTTCCGTGATCGGATTTGTAGTGTACAAATTTCCAGTAGTCAAATAATTTCCATCAACGTCAAACCATTCGACATCACCTGTTGAGCTGGCCTCCAATCCAACCGTATCACCTGAGCACGCTATTGCATCAGATACAAGTGGTGCATTTGGTACAGCTGTTGTTACCAAATATGGAAGAGAGGTATTTGAACCACAAAAATTAGTTACCGTACAGGTATAGCTTCCAGGCTCACTTATTATAATGCTTTGTGTATTTTCACCCGTCGACCACAAGAATTCTGTTCCCGCTGTTGCGGTTAAGGTTATTGTCTGTCCCGAGCACAAATTGTTCGACTCATTTGAGCTAATTGTTGGAAGTACTCCAGAGTTTTCAGGTTGCTGTAATTCTATGGTTACAGGTACCGCAGTGAAGTTATTGTCTTCATTCTCTTCTTGAAAATAGTTGTTTTTATCTACCTCCATGACGATATAGTAATCCCCGTTGCATGTGTTTTCGGGAATATTGATCCACATCCCATCTAGCCAATATCCATAGACGTCAGTCCATCCTGCAGAAATACCTTGTTCTACGACGGAGCAACCATAGCTCCCACCACCTAGGTTCCAATTTGAGAAACTGGCATTCGTCATAATGTTACCAACGTTATAAGTTGTATTATCATCTCGACAGTGACCGTAATAGGTGCTCCCCGCATTAGTTCCACACTGGCCATAGTCCATCAAGCAAAAGCCAATTTTAGCACCATCACCTACAATGGGCCAATTCAATGGATTTGGGTCAGTCGTCGGAATTCTGAGGGTCATTACACACCAATCATCTACATGGTTGTGTCCATGACTCTCGTGATAGGTCATACTTCCTGTCCACGTATCCTCATAAGACATATTATTTCCCTCCTTTTTATATACTCGCTGTAGTAACATTTGTTTTGGATTCTCTTCACCGTTGGGACAGGTAAATGAGCCTGAAGAATTCACTCCATAAATGGTATCTATACCGCAAATAAATGCACGGTTTCCATTGTCATCTTGGCCACGAACAGTAAAAGAACCATGACCTACATTAGGGGTAGAACCTGTTACACGAAGTCGACCATCGTCCGGTCCTTGGTTGTTGAAATTTTGCCCTGCACCACTTTGCGGATATTCGATCCATCCGTTGTCAGCAATCCCCTGCCAAGAGGCAGTAATATCAGGTAATAGTAAGCAATTATTGGCTCCATCGGCGCATTCACACCCTGATGCATCTGTGGTCGTACATTGCCCATAAGCATTGAGGCTCAATACAATAGTAGTTAATAGTAAATAGAAATATTTCATAGTTTAGTTTTGGATTTTTCAATATACGAAATTCTAATGTTAAAGCATAAAGGTCTGCCAGTTTTAAGGTCTAGAATCCCTATCTTTGTCGGGTGATATTTCCAAAATTATACAGCATATTTAAATTGCGTTGTCCGAGGTGTCTAAAAGGACCATTTTTTGAATCTAGCGTTTATGATTTCAAAAAGCTGGGTAATGTGAGAGGCGAGTGCCCCAAATGTAAAGTAAACTATATCCCAGAACCAGGTTTTTACTTCGGTGCGATGTATGTTTCATACGCGCTTGGAGTTGTCGTTTTTGTCACAATATGGGCTGGGGCAAATTGGTTTTTTACCGATGTTTCTGTTTGGACCCAGATAATAATTCTCACTATTTTAATCATCCTGCTAAGCCCCTTGATATTCGCCTTATCTAAAATCATCTATGCCAATATATTTATTCACTTTGATAAAAACACGAGCAATAGAGTGGAAAAGGATGATTGAATTTCCCGGTCGTTTTTGTAATTTCGAATCAAATCAAATTTATTATGAAAATTAAATACAACCACTCGCTTTCAATCCTACCGATTCTTTTCATCATGTTTATTTGGAAAGCACAAGCCCAGGTAATTAGTAATACCTTTTCCCCTGAAATAGTCATTGATGCATCGAGTGAGCCCTACGCTTTCGATTTCAATGCTGACGGGGTTATTGAATTTTATTTTTTGGTTCAAGATTTGAGTGGAGACACGACTATAGCCGGCCTACCTGCCACTTACGAAGGCTCTGGTGCGCTTTTGGGTTGTCAAAATGCAATGCCCGCAGGATCAATATCCAGTGAAACCTCTGCTTTCGATGTTTCTTTATTTAATTTAGGTGATCAGCTTACTGTTTTTCAAGAATACGGCTCAGATACAAGCTATGCACTAGGCATAGACCTTACTGTGAATACTGGAATCATTGGAAGTTTACCGTATCAATATGGTGCGTTTCTTGGTAATCAAGGTTACCTCGGTGCAATGTTTACTATTGGAGGTAGTTTGCATTTAGGTTATGTCGAGCTTTCTGTTTTATCTGATGGAAGTCAAATCACATTGCATTCCTATGGATATGATGCCTCTGAAGGTGGAAACCCGATAAGTGTAGGAAGCTCGAATACGAATGTGAATGAAATGATGCTTCAAGATGTTACGATAAATGTATCCAACAATACATTGCAGGTATATTTAGCAGATTTTGATGCGAATGCAGAATTGCATATTACCGATGTTAGCGGAAAAACGCGTTTATCCTCGCGACTATTAAATCTGCAGAATGAGTTTGATCTGAGTGTTTATGAAACAGGAATCTATATAGTATCCTGCGAATTAAATGGGGCTATATATACACAGAAAATCCTACTGCACTAAAATCCGATTAGCTAAACTTCTTATTCCTTTTTCTGTCAGAAAGTATGACATTTAGACATGTTTACCATTTCCGCTTGTCTTTTTTGTCATAATAAACATCTGTTTTTCGTCGTGGCATATTAATTGACACGGTGTAGAAAAAAATAATAACATGGGAAAAATTATAGGAATTGACTTAGGAACGACAAACTCTTGCGTTTCGGTCATGGAAGGAAATGAACCAGTGGTTATAGCGAACTCAGAAGGTAAAAGAACAACACCTTCTGTTGTAGCTTTTGTTGAAGGTGGTGAGCGTAAAGTCGGTGACCCAGCCAAAAGACAAGCCATTACAAATCCTACCAAAACAATATACTCTATAAAGAGATTTATGGGGTCTAGCTTTGATGATTGTAAGAAAGAGGTGGCCAGAATGCCATACAAGGTGGTGAAAGGCGAGAACAATACACCTCGTGTTGAAATCGATGATCGAAAATATTCTCCACAAGAAATTTCAGCAATGATTCTTCAAAAGATGAAGAAAACAGCTGAGGATTATTTAGGTCAAGAAGTTTCAGAGGCAGTCGTAACTGTTCCGGCATACTTCAATGACTCACAACGACAAGCAACCAAAGAAGCAGGTGAAGTTGCAGGCCTAAAAATCAAAAGAATTATTAATGAGCCAACTGCAGCAGCATTGGCGTATGGATTGGATAAAAAAGGTGTAGACCAAAAAATTGTTGTTTTTGACTTTGGTGGTGGAACACATGATGTTTCGATCCTAGAACTTGGTGACGGTGTTTTTGAAGTATTGTCAACAGACGGTGACACACACCTTGGAGGTGATGATGTTGACGAAACAATTATCTCTTGGTTAGCTGACGAGTTTAAAAAGGATGAAGGTCTTGATTTGAGAAAAGATCCAATGGCACTGCAAAGATTGAAAGAAGCAGCGGAGAAAGCAAAAATTGAGCTTTCCTCAACAACTTCTACGGAAATCAACTTGCCTTACATTATGCCTGTCGATGGCGTTCCAAAACATTTAGTGAGGACATTACAACGAGCAAAGTTTGAGCAGTTAATTTCGGAAATTGTAGAAAGAACAATTGCGCCATGTAGATCGGCACTTAAAAATGCTGGTTTATCTGCTAGTGACATCGATGAGGTAATTATCGTAGGTGGTTCTACAAGAATTCCAATTATTCAGGATGCAGTTAAGAACTTCTTCGGTAAGGCTCCCTCTAAAGGAGTGAATCCAGATGAGGTTGTGGCGATTGGAGCAGCAATTCAAGGTGGTGTTCTTACTGGAGAGGTTAAAGATGTATTGTTACTAGATGTTACTCCCTTATCTTTGGGCATTGAGACAATGGGTGGAGTGTTTACCAAATTGATTGAATCAAATACAACAATTCCAGCTAAAAAGTCTGAGGTCTTCTCTACGGCAGCTGACAACCAACCCTCTGTTGATATTCACGTGCTTCAAGGAGAACGTCCTATGGCCAACGATAATAAATCTCTTGGTAGATTTCAGCTAAGTGATATTCCAGCAGCCCCGAGAGGTGTACCTCAAATCGAAGTAACATTTGATATTGATGCAAATGGAATCATGAATATTTCTGCAAAAGACAAGGGTACAGGTAAAGAGCAGTCCATCAAGATTGAGGCTTCTTCTGGTTTGTCTGACCAGGAAATCGAAAGAATGAAGGCTGAAGCTGAAGCAAACGCGGAAGCTGATCAAAAGAAGAAAGAAGAAGTAGAGGTTGTCAATAAAGCAGACTCAACAATCTTCCAAACCGAAAGACAGCTGAAGGAATATGGAGATAAACTTCCAGCAGATAAAAAACAGCCTATCGAGGATGCTTTGGCAGAATTGAAAAAGGAGTTCGAAGCGAAGAATATCGAAAATCTAGAACCAGCGATGGAAAAGCTGAACAACGTATTCCAAGCGGCATCTCAAGAGATGTACAATGCAACAAATCAAGAGGGCGGAGATCCTAATGCAGGACAGCCACAAGGTGAAGGTACAGAGAATGCTCAAGATGAGGTTACGGATGTTGATTTCGAGGAAGTAAATGAAAAGAAATAATCTCTAGTTGTTGAAGATTATTTGGTTATAAGTTTAAAGGCACCTGCGGGTGCCTTTTTTATATTTTAATGGCATCCTTCAGGCGCAGGAGGTTGCTTTTTTTGAAAAAATCGTGGCCACATTCAATTTCTATTAATGCTTGTGGGTATCCTAATTTTTCAAGAAAATCGATAGCTTGTTGGGTTCTGATGACTTGGTCGTATTTTCCCATTATTACCTTAAAATAAATCTTGTTGGAATTTAATGAATCGATGATGGCATTAAAGTCAGGCTGTATATTTCTGAATCCTCTCCATGTTCTTGATGCTCTTTGAAATTGCACCTTGCTCCCGGCAAATAATTCAATAAAGGCAAATACTTTCGGCCGCACCAATCCAAGGTTAAATCCAAATTTGGCTAACCTTATAAATGACTTTGGGGCACCTTCCCATTTTTCAAATAATAATCTTGCCAAACGCATGCGCGAGGTTCGATTATAAAAACTCATTGGGTCCATGCCGTCAGGGGAAATTACGTGAACGGATTGCACTCGTTCTCTGTAAAATGGAAGTATTGACAGTACAAATCTTCCTCCTTGCGAAAAACCTATAAAATGAAAATGCTGAACAGCTTCTTTTTCAAGAATCTTTGCAAATATTGAATTGAACTCTGTGATAGACAATGGTTGTCTTTCGATTCGATCTATTGGAAATTTCGATTTTCCATGATGCGGAAGGACAATTAAAATTAGTTTTTGATCTGTTTTTGTTAAAAATAAAAAATCTTCTACCGGCCGCCCATGGCCGTGAAAACAGATTAGGGTATTTTTTCCTACACCTTCAACAAAGTATTCTATGGCTACCTGATTTATTTCAATTACATGTGAATTCATCACCCCTAAATTAGGCGATAAGTTGTTGTATATTCTTTGCATTGTGATTTAATTAACATTGCAGTTAAAATTTGTGTATAAACAATTTACATAATTGACTCCAAATCGTAGTATTTCAATTAAATTTGCTCTCGATTTATTGTGTTATTTCTTTTCATTTAAATTGAATATCGTATGCCCAAAGATTCTTCTATAAAATCTATTTTAATTATTGGTAGTGGTCCTATTGTTATTGGTCAAGCTTGTGAGTTTGATTATGCAGGTTCTCAAGCATCTCGATCCTTGAGGGAGGAAGGAATTGAAGTCACTTTAATTAATTCTAATCCGGCAACAATCATGACGGATAAAGTTGTGGCTGATAATGTATACTTGAAACCACTAGAGCCAGCTAGTGTTCGTGGAATTCTAGAAGAACACGAGATAGATGCTGTACTTCCCACTATGGGAGGTCAGACTGCGTTAAACCTATGCATTAAGTGCGATGAAATGGGTTTATGGGAAGAATTTGGTGTTAAAATCATAGGTGTGAATATAGACGCCATTGAAATAACGGAAAATAGAGAGGCATTTAGAGATTTAATGACAGAAATTGGGGTTCCTATGGCACCTCAAAAGACAGCGAAGTCATTTTTAGAAGGAAAGGAAATTGCTCAAGAATTTGGTTTTCCGCTTTGTATTCGTCCTTCATACACCTTGGGTGGATCAGGTGCTTCTATCTTACATGATCCAAATCAATTTGATAATCTTTTAGAGAGAGGGCTTCAGCTTTCTCCCATTCACGAGGTAATGATTGATAAGGCCTTATTGGGTTGGAAAGAATTTGAGCTAGAGCTATTGAGAGATTGCAATGACAATGTTGTTATTATTTGTTCGATTGAGAATTTTGACCCTATGGGTATTCATACTGGAGATTCAATAACTGTTGCTCCCGCCATGACCCTTTCTGATACAACTTTTCAGAAAATGAGGGATATGGCCATCAATATGATGCGCTCGATCGGCGAATTTGCCGGAGGCTGTAACGTTCAGTTTGCGGTTTCACCTGATGAAAAAGAGGACATCATAGCTATTGAGATCAACCCACGAGTTAGCCGTTCATCCGCACTTGCGTCAAAAGCAACGGGTTATCCTATTGCCAAGATTGCATCTAAGCTTGCTATTGGATACTCATTAGACGAGCTAGACAACCAAATTACAAAAACAACTTCTGCCCTTTTTGAGCCTACTCTGGACTATGTCATTGTAAAAATTCCGCGATGGAATTTTAATAAGTTCCCAGGAACAAATAGAAAATTAGGCTTGCAAATGAAGTCTGTGGGTGAGGTAATGGGCATTGGTAGATCTTTTCAGGAAGCCCTCCAGAAAGCATGTCAATCATTAGAAATAAACCGCAATGGCCTGGGTGCAGATGGAAGAGAACTGACGAATCAGAATGAAATACTGCATTCTCTCGAAAATGCAAGCTGGAATAGGCTATTTCATATTTATGATGCCATTAAGCTTGGTATCCCATTTAAAACCATTGTTGAAAAAACAAAGATTGATATTTGGTTTTTAAAGCAAATTGAAGATTTAATCAAGCTGGAAGATCGAATTGAAAAATTCCATATTGACAATCTACCAGATGAATTGTTTTTTGAAGCAAAGCAAAAAGGCTATGCAGACCGTCAGATTGCGCACCTTTTAAGGTGCCTAGAGTCTGAGGTACACTCAAAACGAAGCGCAATAGGATTGAATCGTGTATATAAGCTTGTAGATACTTGTGCAGCGGAGTTCGCTGCTCAAACACCTTATTATTATTCAACCTTTGAATTTGAGAATGAAAGTATTGTTTCGAATAATAAAAAAGTAGTGGTTTTAGGCTCAGGTCCAAATAGAATTGGTCAAGGGATTGAATTCGACTATTCCTGTGTTCACGGTGTACTCGCAGCAAAAGAATGCGGTTACGAAACAATCATGATCAATTGTAATCCAGAAACTGTATCTACAGATTTTGATACTGCCGATAAGCTTTATTTTGAGCCTGTATTTTGGGAGCATATCTATGATATCATTCAGCACGAAAAACCTGAGGGAGTTATTGTTCAGCTTGGTGGACAGACTGCATTAAAGCTTGCAGAAAAACTCAGTCGTTATGGTATAAAGGTTTTAGGAACGAGCTTTGATGCTTTAGATTTGGCAGAGGATAGGGGGCGTTTTTCTAAACTTTTAGAGTCGAATGAAATCCCTTTTCCAAAATATGGTGTGGTAGAGAGCGCTGAGCAAGCTCTTGAGCTTGCAGACGATCTTGGTTTCCCATTACTTGTAAGACCTTCTTACGTTTTGGGAGGTCAGAAAATGAAAATTGTCATTAACAAAGAAGAGCTTGAGCATCATGTTGTTGATATCTTGAATGAAATGGGGAACAATCAAATTTTATTAGACCACTTTTTAGGAGGAGCGATTGAAGCTGAGGCAGATGCGATTTGCGATGGTGAAGATGTATACATTATCGGGATTATGCAGCACATTGAACCGGCAGGAATTCATTCAGGTGACTCTTATGCTGTACTACCTCCCTATAATTTAGGTGATTTTGTAATGACTCAAATTGAAGACATTACCAAGAAAATCGCCATCGAATTAAAGACAGTCGGACTTATTAATATTCAATTTGCCATCAAGGACGATAAGGTTTATGTTATTGAGGCGAATCCTCGTGCTTCGAGAACAGTCCCTTTTATTGCGAAGGCCTATGATGAACCATATGTGAATTATGCTGCCAAAGTTATGCTGGGAGAGAAGAAGGTGAAGGATTTTAGTTTTACACCTTGTAAAAAAGGATATGCAATAAAGATTCCAGTATTCTCCTATGGAAAATTTCCAGATGTTAAGAAAGAGCTCGGTCCTGAGATGAAATCAACAGGAGAGGCCATTCGATTCATTGAAAATTTGAAAGATCCTTTCTTTAGAAAAGTGTATTCCGAAAGAAATATGCATTTGTCACGTTAATGACAACTTATATTAAACCCAAACGGGCTTTTTTTATATTTGTAGTATGTCGGGTATAGAGAAAATTATTGCGCCTGTTAAAGTTGAAATGAGTTCATTTGAAACTTATTTCAAATCGGCTCTTGAATCAAAAGTTCCTTTGCTTGATAAGGTGACCCAATACATTGTGAAGAGAAAAGGGAAGCAGATGCGTCCTCTCTTTGTTTTCTTGTCTTGTAAACTATTTGGTGAGGCCAATGATACCACATTTCACGCAGCATCATTGGTCGAGTTGTTACATACAGCGACGCTTGTTCATGATGATGTTGTTGATGACGCGAATGAGCGTAGAGGTTTTTTTTCAGTGAATGCCTTATGGAAAAATAAAATAGCCGTCCTTGTTGGTGATTATATGCTATCTAAAATTCTTCTGCTTTCTATTGAAAAGGAAAATATTGATTTATTGGAGGTCGTAGCTCGGTCTGTAAAAGAAATGAGCGAGGGCGAGCTATTACAAATTGAAAAGGCGAGATCTTTAGACATTACCGAAGCCATTTATTTTGACGTTATCAAAATGAAGACGGCGTCTCTTATATCTACGTGTTGCGAAGCGGGAGTAATTAGCGTTGGTGCTCACGACCATCGAGAAAAAATGAGGGCTTTTGGCGAAAAAGTAGGAATTGCTTTTCAAATTAAAGATGATATTTTTGATTATGGAACCCCAAATAACATAGGAAAACCTACAGGAATAGATATTCGCGAACAAAAAATGACCTTACCCTTAATTTATGCGCTAGATCATTCGCCTTCTAAAATTAAGGCAGAGCTTAAAAATATCGTTAAAAATCATAACGAAAAAGGACCAAAAATAAAGCGTGCAACTGACATAGTTATTGAGTATGGAGGAATAGATTATGCATATAAGACCATGAAAGCCTATGCTGATGATGCAATTTCGATTCTTGATGATTTTCCGGATAGTGACGCAAAGGAGTCTTTAAAGGCTTTAGTTGATTACACCATGAATAGAAAAAAATAAAATGAAATTGAGCTTTATTTTTTTGTTGGTTGTAATCATTTCTGCTTGTAGTGCGGAAGAATCCACAGGAGCCGCTAAATCGATACTTGTGATGCCGAAGGAGGTTTTGATCGATTCGCTGAATGGTCAATATAAAGAGTGGTACGCTGGAAAACAGCAGCTAAAATATATTGGTGGACAGGATAGTAAAGGAAGACGCCATGGAAGATGGATACATTATTTGGAGTCGGGAATTGAAAAATCCATGACTACCTATACACATGGCCTCCGTGAGGGTTTTTCCATTGTGAGACGTGACAACGGAATGCTTTTTTACCGAGGAGAATGGCATCAAGATGAAAAAGTGGGCGTATGGACAACATATAGCCCTGAAGGAAAACAGGTTTCAGAAATCAATTATTCGAAACCATGAGTAAGATACCCACACATATTGTTGACGAAATTATGCAAACCGCTCTGGTTGAGGAGGTCATTGGTGATTTTGTTCAGCTCAAAAGAGCAGGTTCAAACTTGAAAGGGCTCAGCCCGTTTACCGACGAGAGGACGCCCTCTTTTGTCGTTTCACCCGCCAAACAGATTTTTAAATGTTTTTCTACCGGGATAGGAGGGACAGTTGTGACCTTTTTAATGGAAAAAGAACACTTTACATATCCTGAAGCTTTGCGTTGGTTGGCTGATAAATATGGCATTAATATCCCTGCACCGAGGGAGCAGACCAAAGAAGAGTTAGAACAAATTTCGGAAAAGGAAAGTCTTTTTGTAATCAATGATTTTGCCAACCAGTACTTTCAAAATAATATCCGCAAGAATCCGGAAGGAAAAGCGATAGGTCTCTCCTATTTTTTGGAGCGAGGATTTACACAAGATACAATAGATCAATTTCAACTGGGTTACTGTTTAGATGTAAGTGATGACTTTACAAAAGCCGCATTGAAAAAGGGATATAAACTTCAGTACCTTACAAAGGTTGGTTTAACAAAGCAAAAAGAGGATTATACCTTTGATTTTTATCGGGGACGTGTCCTTTTTCCAATTCATAGTATTTCAGGCCGTGTTCTTGGTTTTGGTGGACGTACCTTAAAAAAGGATAAGAAAGTTGCAAAATATTATAACTCGCCGGAAAGTCCAATATACAACAAGAGTGAAATTTTGTACGGTTTGTATTTTTCGAAAGGTGCCATTATTAAATATGATGAATGCTTACTTTGTGAGGGTTATACGGATGTGATTTCTATGTTTCAGTCTGGTGTTGAAAATGTTGTTGCTTCTTCAGGAACTTCACTTACGAGAGAACAAATCCGTTTGGTTAAGCGATATACAAAGAATTTAACCATCTTATATGATGGAGATGCAGCTGGAATAAAGGCATCATTCAGGGGGATTGATTTGATTCTTGAGGAAGGTTTAAATGTCCAGGTAGTTTTATTTCCAGAGGGAGAGGATCCGGATTCTTTTGCTAAAAATCATACACTTTCTGAAATCAAAGAGATGATTTCTGTTAAGAAGCAAGATTTTATTTCTTTCAAGGCTGGCGTACTCATTGATGGTTCTGAAAATGACCCGATTCAAAGGTCGAAATTAATTAGAGAGGTTGTCCAATCTGTGGCCTTAATTCCAGACCAGATTACGCGCAGTGTTTATGTTCAGGAGATAGCGAAGAAGTTTGAAATCGATGAAAAAACCATTTCCAATGAGCTGATTAAGCTCTTGCGGGCAAGATTGACCAAAGAACAACAAGGAACACGTGGATTTCAAAGTTCAGAGGTACAAACTTTACAAAAACAGGCTATTCAGGTAGGAGAAGCCAAAAATAAACAGACTCCTACTTTTGAATACGAGCTTGATTTAATTCGATTAATGCTTCTTTTTGGAACTCACCAAATTAGTATTCCTAGCGAAACCGACGAGAAGGCTGCCACGAGTGTTATTGAGCTCATTTATGACGAGCTTGTTGAAGATGATTTGAAATTTGAAAATCCATTATGTAAAATGATTTTTGAAGAATTTGAGTGCAACCTAAAAAATCAAATCCTATTATCAACGTCCTATTTTAAAAATCTAGAAAATCAAAAAGTCGTATCTTTCGTATCACATCTTCAAAGCAATGACATTGAGCTGAGCTATAATTGGGTGAATAAATATAATATTGTTACGAAGTCGGAGGGGGACGATTTGTATAAATCTGTCATGAATTCCATTTATAACTTTAAATACCATAAAGTGGATGAAGTGATTTTAAATATTAAAAGTAGAATCAAATCTGGAGCGACTGATGAAGATATGCTTGAGCTCCTAGCAGAGCAAATGAGCTGGGAAAAGATTAAAAAAAGCTTCTCTGATAAGTTGGGGCGAATAATAATAAAATAATGAGCGAAGTACTATTTAATATTGGTCCTTTTGATGTTAATATATGGAACATCCTTGTTTTAGTTTTGATATTTTATCTTGCTTTCAAAGGTAAAAAAGAGGCTGGAAAGCTCATTGATAAGTATTTGGCAAAAGCTGAAATCAATATCAAGGGGAAGAAGTTAGCCCGGCTGAAGCTTATTAGCCAAAGTGTATATTTTTTGGCATTTTACCTATGTATCATAAGCCTTAGAGTAAATAATCCATCTGTCGGTTTCGAGGATTTGCTGAATTATCCCATCATTAAGATCGCCAAATTCGAATTTTCCTTTTACCATATTCTAGTCATTCTCACTGTACTTTTTTCAGCGCGCCTTTTTGTGTTTTTTACCCGCTTGTATATTGTCAAAAAATTAAGGGAAAACCCAAATCATGATGAAGGAAATGAATATATATATACGCAGCTAGCCAAATATGTCATATATGTGTTTGCATTTCTCTTCTGCTTTCGTGCTTTAAATGTACCGCTGACGAATCTTTTTATAGGTTCAACGGCTGTACTTGTTGGTATCGGTTTAGGTCTTCAGGATGCATTTAGAGATTTAATTGCTGGGTTTATCCTTCTTCTTGAGGGAAATATTAAGGTTGGAGATATTGTCAAGATTTCGTCAACATCCCAGCAGGAGGATCTGATTGTACGTATAAAAAAAATCAATATTCGAACAACTCAAATTCAAACCTGGGAGGGCAATGTATTGGTCATTCCAAACACTATTTTAACACGAGACAAGGTCGAAAACTGGAGCCACGGATCAAAGCTAACGCGCTTTATCATTAATGTGACTGTTGCTTATGGTTCAAATACAGAGCTTGTAAAGGATTTATTGAAAGAGGCAGCTAATGCGCATCCAAAGGTTAAAAAAACCCATCAAGTGATCGTAAGGCTCGCAGATTTTGGTGACAATGGATTGCACATGGAACTTATATTCTGGGCAGATCAGCATTGGGATGTTAAAACATATAAATCAGAAATTAGATTTGAAATAGATCGACTCTTTAGAAAACACAATATTCGCATACCTTTTCCTCAAAGAACCCTTCATATGCCAACTCAGGACTAAGAGAGACACTCTTTGTATGCGTGAATCGCCTTTTCAATTCCGATGTACAAGGCATCTGACACGATGGCATGACCTATTGACACTTCCGAAAGGTATTTTACGTTATTTTTAAAAAATGCAAGGTTCTCGAGATTTAAATCATGCCCAGCATTGATTCTCAATCCTAATGTATTCGCTATTTCTGCGGCATATACGTATTTCTCCACTGCTAATTCGCGGTCCTTATCAAAGTCTTGGGCATATGGACCAGTATAAAATTCAATAGCATCTGTATTAATCATACGCGCTAAATCCATGCTCTCTTTATCGGCATTCACAAAAATAGATGACCTCACGCCAAGGCTTCTTAGTTCTTCTATTGTTTTGGTAAGTAGCTCCTCGTTTTTTGCTATATCCCAGCCGTTATCCGAGGTGAGCACTCCAGGAGCGTCTGGTACGAGTGTAGCTTGTTTTGGTCTTACCTCTCTGATTAAGGACATAAATCTATCGTCAGGATAACCTTCGATGTTAAATTCAGTTTGTACAATAGGTGCGAGATCATATACATCTTTTTTGGTGATATGTCTTTCATCTGGTCTGGGATGTATCGTAATTCCATTGGCCCCAAATGTTTCACAATCCTTCGCGAATTGAACGAGATTTGGCAAATCTGAACCTCGAGCATTTCGAAGGGTAGCAATTTTATTGATATTCACACTTAAATTAACCATGGCACTAATTTTGGAGTGGTAAATTTACAAACTCTTAAATGATTTTACTACTTTGTACACAAGCATGAATGCAATTGATTTAATAACATACGACATCCCTCCTTTGGTTCATTCTGACTCTGGTGAAAAAGCTATGAGTTGGATGGATGAATTCAAGGTTTCGCATCTTCCTGTACTGAAAAACGGGAATTATGTCGGACTTGTTTCCGAGGCCGATATATTGGATAAACTTGATTTTGATCAAACCTTGGATGAGCTGTTTCAACATTTGCCTCGACCATATGTAAAATCAGATGCACATTTATTTGAGATTCTCTCGAAAATATCTGAGTTTAAAATTAGCGTTATGCCCATATTGGACCGAGATGAGAAATACCTCGGATGCACCAATATTTTTGAATTAATGACCACAATCGCAAACACCGCAAGTATAAAGGATAAAGGCGGTATTTTAGTCTTAGAGGTGAGCCAATCGGACTATTCAATGTCACAAATTGGTCAGATTGTAGAAAGTAATAATGCAAAAATTCTAAGTTCAACAATTCTGTCTAACCCAGCTTCAACAAATCTTGACGTGACGTTGAAAATAAATCAAGAAGATTTAACCGCAATTATCAGGACTTTTGAGCGTTATGACTATGTCGTAAAGGCAGAATATCAGAATGGCATGGGGTCCGATGATCTAAAATGGCGTTACGATGCTTTAATGAACTATTTGAAATATTAAATATGCGAGTTGCAATTTTTGGACGTAAAGTAACCAAACAGACCTTATCTGCTTTTAGCGAGGTCTTCGAAACGATACTTTCATTTGGTTGGTCTATTCTTCTTGAGGAAGATTTCTCAAAATCATTAGCGCAAAAGACTACTCTCACGTTCGATTTCGAGACCTTTTCAAAATATTCAGAGATTGGATCAGGTGTTGACTTGATGATTAGCATTGGCGGTGATGGTACTTTTTTAAAGTCTGTTGATTACATAAGAAATTCCGAAATCCCCGTTCTTGGAATTAATACAGGACGATTAGGATTTTTGGCCAATGTTTCACGGGAACATGTTCAAGAGGCTCTGGATTTGGTAAAGGAAAATAAATACGTTTTTCAGAAAAGATCTTTGCTGACAGTGGGCGTAGATGATGGTGAAGATGAGAAATATTTTTACGCTATGAATGAGCTAGCCATCCATAAAAAGGATTCGTCCTCAATGATTAATGTCAAGGTATCATTAGACGGTAATTTCTTAAATACATATTGGTCCGATGGATTGATTATTTCAACACCGACAGGATCTACAGCCTATAATCTGAGCTGTGGAGGACCAATTGTTACACCCGGTTGCCAGGTGCATATTGTGACACCTATTGCACCCCACAATTTAAATGTTAGGCCGATGGTGATCCCAGATCATATGCCCATTACTTTGAATGTAGAAGGAAGGGGAAGGACGTATTTAATGAGTATTGATGGAAAATCCCATAGCATCAAACAAGGTCAAGAAATTGTCATTAAAAAGGCTGATTTCATGATCAATGTGATTAAATTTGAGAACAATAACTTTTTGGATACAATTAGAAATAAGATGCTTTGGGGCATCGATAAAAGAAACTAAACAATTATGAGAATATCCGCACTTTTGCTATGCTTAGCATTAGCACCTGCTAACTTTAGCCAAAATAAATTGGAAAATGAGGTTGATACCATATCCTATCTTATTGGACAGACCATTGCCAAGAATGTTTTACGAGATCTGAGTGAAGCAAATAAGGAGCTTGTTATCAAAGGCCTTAGTGATGCACTCAATAGCAAGGATCCATTATGTACTGATGCTGAGAATGCAATTCTTGGTTCATATTTCACAAAAAAAAATCAATTAAAAGCACAGCAAGTAGAAAAAGAAAATCTTGTTTTTAAGGCTGAAGGCGAAAAGTTTTTAGAAGAGAATAAAAAGAATAAAGATATTCAAGTAACGGCTTCGGGACTGCAATATAAGGTCTTACGAGAGGGTAGTGGTGAAAAGCCTTCTTCAAGTTCAAAGGTTAAGGTGCACTACCTGGGTACTACTCCAAAAGGAGACAAGTTTGATAGCTCCTACGATCGGGGCGAGCCCATTGAATTTGGTCTGAATCAGGTGATTCGTGGATGGACAGAAGGACTTCAGTTAATGTCAAAAGGAGCTAAGTTTCAATTTTTCATTCCACAAGAGCTAGCCTACGGAGCAAATCCACAACCCGGAAGTATTATCAAGCCATATATGCCGCTTGTATTTGAAGTAGAGCTTATTGATTTCTCTAACTAACCATCATATAATCTTATTGAAATGAAAAACATCATTTATAGTTTTACAATTATACTTTGTTCCTTGTTTTCTTTTGGTCAAAATACTGAACTTTCTGAGGGGATGTATGCGGAGATTCAGACCTCCAAAGGAGCTATTTTATGCCAGCTTGAATTTGAAAAAACTCCGATGACAGTTGGAAATTTTGTAGGTCTTGTAGAAGGAGATTTTTCCGTAGATGCTGCTGTAATTTCGAATCCGTATTACAACAAACTTAAGTTTCATAGAGTAATCAAAGATTTTATGATTCAAGGTGGCTGTCCTCTGGGAAATGGGACTGGAGATCCTGGATATAAATTTTATGATGAAATTGTTGAAGGTTTGACTCACAGTGGGCCTGGTATTTTATCAATGGCGAACTCTGGGCCAAATACGAATGGCAGTCAATTTTTTATAACACATAAAGCTACACCTTGGCTAGACGGAAAGCATACCGTTTTTGGACATGTTGTGAATGGAATGGATGTGGTCAATAAAATTGAGAAAGATGATGCTATAAATAGGGTAACGATTATACGGAAAGGAGCGGCGGCAGACTCCTTTAATGCAATGGAAGCATTTCATTTTATTTATGACCCATTAAAGGAGTCTGAGTCAAAAAGAGCTGAGGAGCTTAAATTTATTGCAGAAATATCTGAGGATGAGTATGGTAAGTACATGTTCAAGCAGGTTAAGAAAAAGTACAAAAAAGCGAAGCGGACGAAATCTGGTTTGGTATATGTACGTAAAAAGAGGGGTAAAAGAAAGCCAAAACTGGAGGAAGGAATGGAGGTTCAATTGCATTACACGGGAACATTCAGGGCCGATGGTAAAAAATTTGATTCTTCTTTAGATAGAAATCAGGTATTGAAATTTAAGTATAAAACTCAAAAGATGATTGCTGGTTTTGAAGAAGGCATTACCCTCATTGGCAAGGGCGGAGAGATCAAGGTAATTATTCCATATTATCAAGCTTACGGAAAAGCCGGCAGAAAAGGAGCAATACCTCCTTACTCCGATTTGATTTTTGACATTCAGCTCATTGATTTCAATCGGGTTAAACCAGCGAAGTCTAGCCACGATGGTCATGACCACAATCATGAACATCATGACCACCAGCATTAAGTTTAGTTTGTAAATACGTATTGTATAATATTAGCCCCCATCTGCAGGGCCTCTTCTCTTTTGTTGACAGGGTCATTGTGTACATTTGTATCCTCCCATCCATCACTAAGGTCTGATTCAAAGGTATACAAGCAGACCATTCTTCCGTCGATAAATATTCCAAATGCCTGTGCTGGATTACCATCATGCTCGTGTATTTTTGGTAAACCGTCAAAATTAAAGTTCTGATGAAATATAGGGTGATTGGATGGTAGCTCCACCAACTCTAGGGTTGGAAATATTTTTTTTAGCTCAATACGAATAAATGGGTCCATTCCATAATTGTCATCGATATGCATGAATCCTCCTGCATCAAAATACATACGTAAATTGCGAGCCTCCATTGGAGAAAAAACCACATTTCCATGGCCAGTCATGTGAATAAATGGATAATCGAACACGTCTTTACTTCCAGCCTCGACATAGGGTACTTCATTTGCGTTTAAATCGGTCCCTAAGTTTGAGTTACAAAATTCGATAAGATTTGGAAGTGCTGTAGGGTTGGCATAGTAATCTCCGCCACCATTATATTTGAGTACGGCAAGAGATATATTTTCCTGTGATAAAATCAAAGCTGAATTGAGAAAAATAAGTATGAAAATGATCGATTTCATGTCAATAAAATTAACAATTACGAGGAGAAGTAAAGTAATAAAATTGAGATTAAGGCCGCTACAATACCGATAAGCTTTTTGGGGTTTAAACTTTCATTAAAAACAATGAATCCTGTGATTACGGAAAGTAAAACGACTGAGACATTCACTACGGCTAAAATACTCGAGTCTTGCCAAGGTAAGGATTGATATGATTCTAATAGAAAATAAATAGAATAATAATTGGGTATGCCCAACAGAAATCCTGCAATTAAGTTTTTTGCTTTTATAGGTTGCGCCTTTCCCCGAAAGCTTTGAATTATGTACACAAGAACTCCTAGTATTCCCGCTGCAGCAAAACCAAAGGCTGTGAATATTGAGCTTGAAATATAGGTGAGTACATTATTTTGTGCATAATTTAGATTCAAATCCAAAAGACCGCTTCCAATGAAAAGAATTATGAGCAAATAAGCCGTATTTCTTTTGTTACTTTTTGATCCTGAGGAAGCGATTAAATACACGCCTAGAAGTGCACAGAATATTCCCAATAACTTAGGACCGGATAGCGCTTCATTGTATATTAAAATCATCCCAAGCATAGATACTGCCATACTCATTTTTACCGCAACAGAGGTTGCGGCTATTCCATTTTTTTGAGCACTAACGGCCATCATCATGAATAATGTGATGAACAAAATTGAGGATACTATAATATATGGAAGCCATTCGAGGTGAATAAAAGCATCTGTACGAACCTCATTACGATATAATAATATCCCACATAAAAAGGCGGTAAAATAATTTGCAATAATGGCCTGAAACGTTCCAATATTGAACCTTTCAAATATTCTAAAAATCACAAAGATGAATGTCGAGCAAGCAACAGTTCCAATCAGTGCAATCATTTTCGCTTATAATAGTGGATCATATCTTTACCAAAGGGCATCGATTTAATAGGAACCTTATTGATGATTGGCGCTTTGTACCCTTCTTTGAAGTATTTTTGACCGACGATAACTCTTGCCTCGTCCCAAACGTTATCTATGATAAAGTATTGTAAAGTTCGGCTGCCGCCTTCTACAAACACAGACTGAATGCCACGTCTGTATAACTCTTCAAGGATGTTACTGGTACTAGTCTCTTTTATTTTAATCCATTCAACATTATTTTCTTTTTTGTCTTTTACTCTATTAAATACTATGGTAGGTGCATCTTTTGAATAAATATTTAAATTACCACTGATTTGTAGCTGGCTGTCGATGACCAATCTAATGGGGTTCATACCTCCGTAATCTCTCACTGTTAAAGACGGGTTATCATTTGTAATTGTATTTCTACCAACCAAAATGCTCTGTTCTTCACTGCGCCACTTATGCACAAGTGTTTTTGTTTCTGGTTCCGAGATCCAATTGATTTTTTGTTCTCCGTCCTCTCGAATTTGATCTGAAAATCCATCTAATGTTTGGGCCCATTTAAGAATAACGTATGGTCGTTGCTTTTCGTGAAAAGTAAAAAAACGTTTGTTTAGCTCCAGACATTGTTCTTTCAAAATACCTTCCGATACGTCAACACCGCTGTTTTTTAATTTCTCAATCCCCTTACCACCTACTAGTGGATTTGGATCTTTCGTGCCTACAACGACTTTTTTGATACCTTTTTGGATAAGCAAATCGCAACATGGCGGCGTTTTACCTAGGTGTGAGCAAGGTTCGAGTGAGACATAAAGCGTTGCATTCTTGAGAAGACTTTTATTCGCGACATTGTTTATGGCATTTACCTCTGCATGCGCCTCACCATATCGCTCATGATATCCTTCACCGATGATTTTATCTTGAATAACTATAACACAACCTACCATGGGGTTTGGGGCAACCGCTCGAATTCCCCTTTTGGCGATGTCTATGCATCGTTGCATGTAAATTTCATCAGTCATAAGGCCCTTTTTTACGCCTTAAAATTAACAAAAGACATCCTTATAGGTCTCAAAGCGTAAAGATATTCTGATTTGTAGGTTAAAGCATTCTTGTTTTTAAGGGCGTTGAGACGAAGTGCTTAATTTTGATACTCAATGTTACCCTTGTTGTCATACCAAATTGCCTCAATTCTATCGCCCTTCTTATAGAGCTCGTAGCTTTTTGTTTTACCATCAATGAAATAGGTTGTATACTCTCCGTCATAGTCTCCATTCGTGAAATATCCATGTTCCCAAACCACACCATCGTGATAGAATTCAAAAAATTCTCCGTTTTTTTTACCCTCATTGTAGGAGCATTTTACAGAGATTTGACCATTCTTATAGTACTCTCTGTAATCGCCATGTAATTCTGAGTTTTGGTAGTTTTCTTCCTCTTTGATTTGGCCATTTACGTAATAGGTCATCCGTTTAGAAACAAATTCATAGCTACCGGAACCTGCATAGGTCACCACCAACTTTTTTTCTCCCGAATTGTAGCGCTCAATGATTTCCTCTCGTTTTTCCGAGACTGGGTCCATAACTGTGCCTTCATTTTTTTTGAGTAGTGCTATTTCTGCTTTCAGCGCAATGATCTCTTTTTCAGCCTCCGAATTCGTGCAGGCGAAGGTTGTAAGAAGTATGATTGCAGATGTGGTTATAATAAATTGTTTCATCCTTTCCATTGTAGAGATTTCTAACTAAACTTTCAAGCATTAGGCTATTTATGCTCTAATTATAAGATGAATTTTAGGACTAAAAGTTGCCTGTGCATTCGAAAAAAACAAAAAGCCTTGAGAAATTGATACTCTCAAGGCTTTTCTAATCCCACAGCCATATGGGCTTGCGGTCTGGACGGGACTCGAACCCGCGACCCCCTGCGTGACAGGCAGGTATTC
>CAJXCU010000031.1 GCA_913051935.1 uncultured Flavobacteriales bacterium | reverse complement strand
GGGCTACTGCTTTAGGCCCATTCGTCTAGTGGTTAGGACGCCAGGTTTTCATCCTAGTAACAGGAGTTCGATTCTCCTATGGGCTACATTATAAACAACATTAAAATAAATAAAATGGCAAATCATAAATCAGCAATGAAGAGAATTCGTTCCAATGAGAAAAGGCGAGTATTAAATAAATACCAGCATAAAACTACACGTAACGCAATTAAAGCATTGAGAGAAATGTCCAAAAAGAAAGATGCTGAAAAACTAGCGCCAAATGTTTTTAAAATGATCGATAAGCTTGCTAAGAAAAATATTATTCATGACAACAAGGCGGCAAACCTTAAATCAGGTTTACAATTATTTGTAAGCGGACTATAAGTAAGTTTTAGATACAAGATATGCAAGGGGCCTTTTGGCCCCTTTTTTTTATTAAGTTTGTTAGGTATGAGGGTTCTTTTCGTCCTTTTTTTGATTGGATTGCTGCCTGTAAAGATTCTGTCTCAAATCAATCTCTTTTCAGCCTCCTATGATTCTCTTCGTAGTGATGATCGTATTGAAGGTACTCTGAACGATCTCGAAATTTCTTCTCGATTTTTTGATGCCGCTTTTATCCTTTCTAAATCTTCTAGCCGCTTTCTCTCACTGAACTCACTTACACCTTATGGTTCAAAAATTCATCAGTTCAAGGCTGTAAATAATAATCGAATTGTGAGTCCACTTCCTCACATGGGCTTTAGCTACATCTTTGGAACCCAAGGTGCACAAAAATTAGGTGTAGAATATCAGCAGGTTTTTCAAGGGGATTGGGTATTAAATTCAGCAGTAAGCAATATCAAGTCTGGAGGTTATTTCAGAAATACAGCCTATGGTAATACAAATCTTACTTTTTCGCTAACTAAGAAAAACGAGCGCTACGGATTTTCTTTGAGTGGACGTACCACAAAAGTATCTAGACAGTGGAGTGGAGGAGTAATCGATTCAGTGCTCTTAGAGTCATTTGCACCACTTTTGGTTCCTGTTTATAAACCAAACTGTAACTCGATATTAAAATATTTTGAGACAGAGGCAACAGGTTATATTCGCTTGATTGCAAATGAGAAGTATTCAATAGGATTTTTAAATGTGCTAGGGGTGAATGGTGAGAATCGTGTTTATACAGAGTTAGATACTTTGTCAGGAATATATTCGACGATTTATTACGATTCACTTTCAACAAATGACCAATACCAACGAAGTGCCATCACAAACTCAAGTGCCCTTTATATTAAGAGAGAAAATTTGAGCTATTCTGCTGGTATTGGCTCGAGATACTGGAATTATAGAAATCGGGATTTATACCGAGATACTTTTGAGCTGGATGTAATACAGCAGTTTGAACTTTCAAAGCGAAAGTTTCAATTTTCTCACCAATCCTCATTTAATGTTTTAGGCGCCGCGAATACATGGGTGATTCGAAATGATGTAAAATATAGATTCAAAAAAGCTGTAATGAAGTGGAGCAGTACTTTTGGGCAAACATTACCTGAGCTATATCAGAGATTTTATAGTGCCAATAATGTTTTTTATTCCAACGTGAATCAATCCCTTCAAAGCTATACCCAAAATACCTTGGGTATAAATTTTACTTTAAAGCGGTTGGAATTTGACTTAGGATATCTATTACAAACGAATAATGGGGTCTATTTTTTTGATCCACTGCTACTTAATTGGTCTAACCAAACAGACCTTAATTCAAGTGTAAGTCAGCAAGCGTATCTTAAAACTTCATATGTATTCAGGAAGTTCCATTGGTATCAAAGCTATCGCTTTACCCATTCGAATATAGATAGGACGATTATTCCCAAACATCAGCTACAGGGCAATTTTATGACGCGATTAGGATTGTTTAAAGCAAAGAAATTGCAAATGACATTTGGATTAAGTTATCACCTAACTTCAAAGACCAATATCATTCCAATAATCGAAAAAATAGGGGTTTTCGACCTACTTAATGTTTCTAGCCAAAATAATCAAAAACCTTTATTTACAATGGGCGCAATGCTCGCTATGGAAATAGAAACCTTCCGATTTTTTGTAAAGCTGAGTAATATGGGTTACCTGTGGAATAGTACCTCATGGCAGTATATCGATGGTATTTATCTTCCTGAGGTAGCCGTCAGGGTTGGACTCACTTGGGATTTCTGGAATTAAGGATTACTTACCTAATAATTCATGCATTTTAGCTCCAATTTGAGCGGGTGAATCAACGACATGTATTCCACATTCTCTCATGATTCTTTTCTTTGCCTCTGCCGTATCATCTTTTCCACCAACAATGGCTCCTGCATGGCCCATTGTTCTGCCTTTTGGAGCTGTCTCTCCTGCGATGAATCCGACAACTGGTTTGGTACCATTTTCCTTCACCCACTTTGCTGCATTGGCTTCGAGGTTTCCTCCAATTTCTCCAATCATCACAATCCCCTCTGTTTCCGGATCATTCATTAAGAGCTCTACGGCTTCTTTTGTTGTCGTACCGATTATTGGGTCACCGCCGATTCCAATTGCAGTTGTGATACCTAATCCAGTTTTTACAACTTGATCTGCCGCTTCATAAGTAAGCGTTCCTGATTTAGAGACGATTCCTATCTTTCCTTTGCTAAAAACAAATCCAGGCATAATTCCTACTTTGGCTTCATCAGCAGTAATAACTCCGGGACAATTTGGTCCGACAAGTCGACTATCGTATTTGTCAATGTAAGCCTTAGCTTTCACCATATCATTCACAGGAATTCCTTCTGTAATACAAACAATTACTTTGATACCAGATTCAGCAGCTTCCATAATCGCATCAGCGGCAAAGGCAGGTGGAACAAAAATAATTGAAACATCGGCGCCCGTATTTTTTACAGCGTCGGCAACAGAATTAAAAACGGGTTTATCTAAATGGTTTTGTCCTCCTTTACCTGGAGTAACACCACCAACGACATTGGTACCATAAGCAATCATTTGCTCAGCATGGAAAGTACCTTCGCCTCCAGTGAAACCTTGGACGATAACTTTTGAATCTTTATTAACTAGAACGCTCATTTAGTCTTTATTTTGAAGCCAAAAATAAGAATAGGAAGTGATAAATAGGCCAATTATCTTCTATTTTATGTCAATAATTTCGATTTCGTAGAATAGGGTGCTATTTTGGGGTATTTTATCAAGCTTATGATTGCCATAACCTAGCTGGGGAGGGACAATGATTTTAACCTTAGCGCTGCGCTTACTCATAAGTAACAACTCTTTCCAAGCTATGATCACTTCATTTACTGCAAAGGTTAAAGGCACTTTTTCAATTTCAAAAATAGTACCGTCAAGCAGGGTTCCTTTGAATTGAACGGAAACACTGTCTGTATATTTTATTTTTGGTCCCTGCCCCATACGCTCAAAATAATAGTATAGGCCCGAATCAGTGTTTTTATATGGGGTATCTTGTTGTCCAATCCACTCTTTTATTCTTTTGTCAAAATCCTTAAGGTCCCCTTCAGAATAGGTTGAGCAAGCTCCTAAAATTAAAATCAAAAGGAAGAACAGCAGCCTCATAATTCAATCGGTTTAATCGTAAAGCCTTCTTTCTTTAGCAATGCGATGAGACCATTTTCACCGCATAGGTGCCCCGCCCCAACAGCAAAGAAAACCTTTTCCTCTAGCATCATTTCTTTCATTTTAGGCATCCATTTTTTATTTCTATTGTCAAGAAATAGTGCTTTGTATCCGACAAATGTTTTATCTGAAGAAAAATCGCAAAGCGTAGCAAGATCCTGCTCGATGTATGCTTGCTGCATATCTTTAAAGTCTTGCTTGTTCTTTTCACCTTCGTTAAGCTCATTAAAAACCATATCCATCTGATCATCAAATGGGATTTGATTAAAAATATTTAGCTGTTCATGAACACTTTCGAGGCCCAAAAATTGAATTTTATTTGCGGCTGCAATTTTTTCAAGCTCTTGTTCATGCGATTTGTTATTCACCGGTAAACTCATTGCCAAGATAAATTGAAAGAGCATGAATGGCTTTGCGAATTTAAAATTTTCTTCAAATTGTTTTGGCTTCATGTATAGTTTATCTTCTGCCCACAAGGTGAGCTCAGACCATTCAGTTGAATCGCAATAAGCTTTAAGGTTCAATGTACTATCAAACATTATATCTGGATCTATATGGACGTTAGTGATGCTTTTGATTTCTAGACACAGTGCATCAGACTTTTGCAAAAGGCGGCTTAATTTTTTTGGAAAAAAGAAGCGATTTGCCTCCATCACGTGCATTGTACCAAATAAGTAAGAGCCATTAATTCCAAATTCATCATGACTTAACTCATAGCACAAGAGCTGCTCTTGTGCATTGCTCTGCAAATAAAATAAACACGTCAAAATAGCAACCCACCTCATGGTTTCAATTTTGCGAGATAATGGTTGCCACCTTCGAATATTTTTTCACAAGTTAATCCAGCCATTTTTGCGTGTATTTTTAAAGTATCAAAATCTACATAAAGCCAATTAAAAAATGGACCACTCTCTCCATTAAAATGCATTTGGAATTGAAATTCACCGTAGTATGAGCTATTTAAATCAATCCAAACACTATCATCTTCGTCCTCATAAAGATATTTAATGTCAGTTGAGTCTAACAGGATCTGGCCCTTTTCTGTAAGCAGAGATTTACATTTTGCCAAAAAGGATGCCAATGCTTCAAGTTTTTCACTGATTCCAATTCCATTCATCATAAGTAGTATGGTATCGTAGCGTTCTGTTGTTTCAAAATATTGAATAGGTGATAATGCACATGGAATATTATTTTTTTTAAGATGAGCAATTGCTCCTGGTGAAACGTCAAGAGCAAAAACGTCAAAACCCCTCTCCTTTAATATCTTTAAGTGCGCACCTGCACCTGCACCTGCATCTAAGACTCTTCCTTTGCAGAGTGTCAGCGCCCTCTTTTCAACAGCTGGCATTTCCTCGTGCGTTCTAAATAGATATTGAATTGGAAGTTCGTCATCGTCACACAGGTCCGAGGAAACCCGAATTATTTTTGCAGTTCTATTTTTGTCAAATTCTAAAATAGCCTTACCAAATGGGTCATTTTTTGAGAAGTCTTCTGACATATCTTTAGACATAAGGACTCAAATCTTCTTCAGAAAAACCATCTTCAAAATCATCGAAGCCATATTCATCCGCTTCTCCCTTTTCTTCAAAATCTGTTGGCATTTGAAATTCCTCATCAAGTGCTTTCGATTCTTCTTTAGGTTTTTCACCAACACTAAGTAGCACAGAGGGAGCATTCGGTGTTTCTTCTTGTAAGCCAATACATTCGATTAGAAAAATCCACATTTTCAGAAAGTCATACACAAGAATGAACTTTTGTTCGGGTTCTTCGACCATTTCTCGAATTGTCGTTTTAGCCATAATTTTGTAGCTACCTTCCTCACCGAAGCTTACATCCATAAGACTTACCTCCTCTCCTTTATCCCAATTCTCATTAGAAGCATAAAAGCTAGCCATCTGATCGCCCTTGAATCCATATGCCCCAACAATGGCATTGAAAAAAGACTCAAAATTGTCATCTAGGGACAACAAAATATCACAAAAGACCTCCTCCTTTTGATTTGAATCTAACAGCACCCGAAATTTTATTCCAGCCATGATTTTTTATTTAATACTTTATTGTTCCGTCTCAACTGCAGTCAATCCTAGCTCTTTACCGTATGACAACATCAATGATTTTGCTTGCTCCTCTGAGTTTTCAATTTCACCTTCGAGTATGGCTTCTTTTATCTTACTTTTAATCACTCCAATTTCATAACAAGGGCCAATGTTAAAAGTTTTCATAATATCTTCTCCCGTAACAGGTGGTTGAAAATTTCTGATTTTGTCTTTTTGCTCAACCTCTTCTAATTTTCTAGAAACGATTTTGAAGTTTTCTCTATACTTCTTCACCTTAAATTCATTTTTTGAGGTAATATCTGCGTTGCAAAGCATCATAAGATCTTCAATATCATCTCCAGCCTCATTTAAAAGTCTTCTAATTGCCGTATCTGTAACATTGCCCTTGACCAATGCGATAGGCCGAAGATGTAGACGCACCATTTTTTGTACGTATTTCATTTTAGAATCAAGTGGTAATCTATGGTGCTTAAAAATTCTTGGAACCATTTTAGAACCTAATTCTTCATGACCATGAAAAGTCCATCCAATTTTTTTATCAAATCTTTTTGTTGCTGGCTTCGCGATGTCGTGCATAATTGCAGACCATCTTAACCATAGAGAGTCCGTATGTTTAGCTATATTGTCAAGTACCTGCAGTGTATGTAAGAAATTGTCTTTATGACTTTTCCCTTCAATTGTTTCTATTCCTGACAACTTGAGTAGTTCTGGAAATATATACCCCAGTAAATCCGTTGATTTTAATAACTTAAAACCCCTCGAAGGTTCATTAGTGAGAATAATTTTATTGAGCTCCTCTGTAATTCTCTCTCTTGAAATTATTTTAATGCGCTCAGATTGCTCCTTTATAGAACGAAGACACGCTATATCCAGCTTGAAAGATAGTCTTGTTGCAAAACGAATTGCTCTCAGCATTCTCAGGGGGTCATCTTGAAATGTAGTGGCCGGATCTAAGGGTGTTCTAATGAGCCCTTCTTTAAGGTCAGCTACTCCATTAAAAGGGTCTATCAATGCACCTAATTTTTCAGGGTGAAGATCAATGGCCAGTGCATTAATGGTAAAATCTCGTCTGTATTGATCATCTTTTAGAGTCCCAGGAGCTACTGTTGGATTTCTCGAATCCTCTGAATAGGACTCCTTTCTAGCTCCGACAAACTCAACATCTATATCTTTATATTTAAAGTGTGCAGTGCCATAATTTTTAAAAACAGTAACCTTTTTTACCCTCAATATTTTGGCAACTCGTTGTGCAAAAAGAGTACCGTCACCCTGAACAACAATATCAATATCTTTTGAGGCATTGCCGAGTATCAGATCACGGACAAATCCACCGATTACGAAAGCCTTTTCGTTCGAGTCACCGAGCTCCTGAGAGATGACCTTAAAAATAGGATGTGTTAAATGTGAAGCGAAGTTTTGTTCCATGAGTCCATGCAAAAGTAAATAAACTTAGGACAGAATATAGGTCAAATGCTCTTGAGGGTTCAATCTTCGTCTGAATCAAAGGAGAAAAGACCTCCCTCTATTGGTTCATCGTCTTCGAAGTAATTAAAATGTTTACCGCTTTTCTTGTGCGCAGTCATTTTTTTAGCTTTTTTACCACCTCCTCCTGAATCAGTGTCAAAATTCTTCGAGGTTTTTCCTTTGAATGATTTTTTTCTTGATTCATTTTTAAGTTCCTCGGGAGGCATTGATGACGGCTCTGCGTCTGTATTGTAATTGTTTCTTGAAGCAGTGCTTACATTTGTAGTTCTGGTCTCTCTGCCTGCATTGCCCGCTGGTCTTGAGCGGTCATTCCTATTCTCTGCGACTTTGACAGCTATTCGGCGTCTATTAATTTCAAATCCATCTAGGGCTTCGATGGCTTTTGCGGCCTCATCGTCGTTTGACATTTCAACAAATGCAAACCCCCTGGGTTTACCCGTGTCTTTATCCAATGGGAGGTGGGCCTTAGTCACCTTGCCATATTGAGCGAACAATTCAAATAACTGCTCCTTAGATACACCAAAATCTAATTTGGCAACAAAAATACTGGTCATAAAAAATTAATCAATTCTGACTTTTTCAACTTAATTAGGGTTCGAAATTAGAACAAATATTTTAAATATTTGAAAATTATTTTTGACAAATACTTAATTTTTAGTGGCCTAAGAAATTTGAAAAGTGATATAGTTACTCCAATATACACGTTTTTCTTTATTTTTCCGAACCTGTTGGTCGAACCGATACGTGTAAAACATTCATGCATTATCCCAGATTTTTTCAATCCTCCAATCATTGTGTTTTAATCTAAAGACTTTAAGATTAATTTATGTAAGGTACCATTATCGCTTATTGAGCAACTTTTTTACGCCTAAAATTTATTTTCAAATGGCACACGACTTTATATTATACTTACCTTTGCTGCGATTATGAGACTTTTAAAAAGAATTCCTCACGACAGATATTTAATTGAGCTTCATCAATATAACCAAAAGTTAATTTTGAAAATAGCGATAGACCAATATGAGCAATCTTTTAAACTTCCGGAATCAGAGAACGGTGTAAGCGATTTAGAACGACTTTTGAGTTCAACAGATTTCTTAAAGACCTGTCTCCAACGTTTTATTTCAATGAGAGAAGACTTTACGACTTCTTTTAAATCTATTCAAAATGAAAACTAGTCTATATATTATTGCTTTGAGTCTGATCATTTTATCATGTTCAAATAAATCAGAAAAAGAAACAGCGCTTGAACCACCAGTTTCTTTTAGCACGATTGAAAAGGATACGAGTGGTCTGGTCATTGCATTTTATTTCAACGACAGTCTGAAGGAAGGCTTTACTTACTACAAAAATATTGATGAAGACGTAAGTAGAAAAAACCTTGCGTTTCAAACCGAGTTACAACGTCGGACTGCCAACCTTGAAAATTTTGTTTCTAAAAAGGGTGCTGAGGCGCAACAGGGTCTCCTCTCGGAAAATGAAATCATGAAAATTCAGCAAAAAGCACAACGAATGGAGGCTGAGTTAATGGAATATCAACAGCGAGAAGGTGGGAAATTAGAAGCTGAGGTGATGCGGAAACTAACTGACATAAATAATAAGGTCATCTCTTTTGGTAAAAAATTCAGTGAGGCCAATGGGATTGATCTTTTGATGGGTTACGCCGATGGCGGTCAAATTAATTATGCGAATCCAAGTATGAATGTTACGCGTGCTTTCATAGACTTTTTAAATAAGGAGCAGAAACAAATCGAAAAGGATCTTTAAACTATGTTGGTTGCCCAAAAAAAACAGCAGGAAAATATTGCTGAGTATGTTTTGTATCTATTTCAAATTGAGGACATCGTTCGGTCGTTGAATTTTGATGTTGATCAAATTATGGAATCATTTGTAAAACCCAATCTTCTTGATGCCTCATTTGAAGCCCAATATAGAAGCTGGTACACGGATATTGTAAAAGAGATGAAGCGTTCCGGTCTAGAAAAAAAAGGTCACCTAGACCGAGTAATGGAAGTAATGAAGGAGCTTTTATTTTTGCACAATACACTGTTTTCAATTCAAGGGGAAAGCCAGTATAAGCAACTCTGTTCCAATGCTAGTTCATTTATGACTGAGTTTCGGGAAAAGGCATCTATGAAGAATCAACATGATGTTGAGATATTGATTCATGCCATGCACATGAAGCTTCAGTTTCGTTTGCGAAAGAAAGAAATTACACAAGAAACAGAGGAGGCATTAGATGCGATGCGCATACAGCTTGCCTTTCTTGTTCGGGAATACCATAAAATGAAATCAGGAGATTATTCAGCTATGCAAAACTAGGATAAGAAGGAAATTCTTCGATAATGGTCAGACCATGTTTTTCCTTTTTGAAGATGATATGCTCAATGCCATTGCTTAGAACTAAAAATCTCGATTGAAGTCCTTTATAATAAATCAAAGATTGTTCAAAAACTGCCTTTGTAATAGGGATGCTTGGTGCTTTACACTCAAGAAGTAAAAAGCATTCACGATCTGGCATAAAAGTGGCTAAATCCCACCGTTTCTCCATTGCTCCGTATTGAATTTTTTTCTCTACGGTTAAAAGGCCTTTTGGATAAGCAAGTTGATTCAAGAAATAGGAGATAAAGTGTTGACGAACCCATTCCTCAGGGGTCAAAATAATATGCTTTTTACGAACGAGACAACGCACAAACAATTGGTCATCGTTTCGTGAGATATCTAGTTCTGTTTTCGGAAGATTTAGTGGTACAATAGGGGACATTAAATACCAGGTAGAATAAGATTGATGTCCTTATATTTCAAATCAAATACTTTCCCAAGGACTTCATTTGTCAGGATTCCTTTGTAGATATAAACACCATTTCTAAACCCTCGGTTTGAGCGAATCAGCTCAACAACTCCCCCGCAATCTCCCATTTCTAGAAGAAGTGGCGAAAAAATATTAGAAATGGCGAAAGATGCCGTTCTTGACACTCTTGATGCAATGTTGGGCACGCAGTAGTGTGTTACACCGTGTTTAATAAAGGTAGGGTCATCGTGGTTCGTAATTCGCGAAGTTTCAAAGCACCCTCCCTGGTCGATACTAACATCAACAATGACAGACCCCGACTTCATGTCCCGAATCATCATTTCTGTCACAACACAAGGTGTTTTTCCAACATTTGAGCGCAAGGCACCAATGACAATGTCGGCACGTTTTATTGCTTTCGCTAGAACTTTTGGTTGAATAATAGAGGTATAAACTCTTTTACCAATATCACTTTGGAGGCGCCTAAGCTTTGATAGTCTGTTGTCAAAAACTTTGACGGAAGCGCCAAGTCCAAGAGCGGCTCTAGTAGCAAATTCACCCACAGTTCCTGCTCCTAGGATAACAACCTCAGTAGGCTGAACACCAGCAATTCCTCCGAGCATCATACCTTTCCCAGAGGAGAAGGATGAGATTAATTCTCCGGCAATCAAAATACTTGTATTCCCTGCGATTTCTCCAACCGTTCTTACCAAAGCGAAAACGCCGTCCTCGTCTCTAATATAATCCCAAGCAATTGCTGTGATTTTTTTTCGAATTAATTTGGTAAGTACCTCTTTGGGTTGGATGGAGATCTGAAGTGCAGAAATTAAGGTTTGTCCTCCCGGCATTAAATCTACTTCCTCGTCGGATGGCGGTGTTACTTTGAATACAATATTACATTCATAAATTTCAGTGGGACTTTGACATATTTCAGCCCCAGCTTCGCTGTATTCTCGGTCACTAAAATTTGCACCAATTCCAGCTTTTGTCTCTATTTTTACATGATGTCCATTTGCAACAAGTAGTGATACAGTTTCAGGAACTAAGGCAACACGCCTTTCCTGAAACGAGGTTTCTTTTGGGATTCCTATATTGAGGCTACCTTTTTTTCGAGCGACCTCCAACATTTCCTCTTGTGGGAGAAGATTTCCTTTTTGAATAAGTTTTTTTAGTAATTCGGGATCAGTATTCATATGCTATGTCAATCGTTCGAGTATCATCTGATTCATGATGGATCGTAATCCATACTGTTTCTTCGGGAAGAAATTGTATGACTTTTTCAGGCCACTCTATAAAGATAGTTTTTTTTTCGTGGAATAATTCTTCTAAACCTAGATCAAATGCCTCAAAATCATTCTTTATACGATAGCAATCGAGATGAAAGTATTCTTTGCCACTATTTTCATTATAGTATTGATTTACAATTGCATAGGTAGGGGACCCTTGAAGATATCTCACGCCTAATTCCCGTAAAAGAAGTTGTATTAGTGTTGTTTTTCCCGAGCCCATTTCTCCTCTAAAAGCAAAACATTTGGGAGCATTGAATTGCGCTTTGTGTTCAATTGCGAATGCCTCAAGTGCCTCAAGATTTTGGATTTTATAGCGCTTCATTCTTTGATTCCTTCAAAGGCCTTTTCACCATCTTTACTCCACGTTTTTAACGATAGTTTAGAGCCGTCAAATTCGGCATAGGTCGAAAAGTTTAACCATTCTCCGAGGTTTAGGTATCTTGCTTTTGTGACAGAGAGGTCCATAGGTAAGTGACGATGTCCAAAGATAAAATAATCTACAGGGTCTTTGGCTCGTTTAGATTTACTAAACTGATAGAGCCATTCATCTTCTTTATTTGTATACTTAATATCCTTTGTTCCTGTGTGAATTCTGCTTTTGTTTGAAAAGTATTGTGCCATTGAAATCCCCACCCGAGGATGAAGACAGGAGAAAAGAAACTGACAAAGCTTATTTCTGAAAACTTTTTTAATGAATTTGTATCCATAATCTCCTGGGCCGAGACCATCGCCATGAGCGATAAAAAATTGGCTTTCATTTACCTTTAGCTCCAATTCATCTGAAATCATTGTTACACCTAGCTCTTTCGTAAAGTATTCTTTCATCCACATATCGTGATTACCAAGGAAGAAGTAGATTTTTACACCGCGGTCCGCTAGTGCTGCAATTTTCCCTTGTAATCTTACAAAGCCTTTGGGAACAACCTGTTTGTATTCAAACCAGAAATCAAAAAGATCCCCTACAAGGAAAATAGCTTGTGCATCTTTTTCAATATGATTCAGCCAATCAATTATTTTAAGTTCTCTTGCCCTACTTAATTCGGCAGTAGGTGCGCCAAGATGGAAATCTGAGGCAAAATATATTTTTTGGTCAGGATGTAAATTGAGCTCCTCCAATTATTTGAATATTTTTTCTAATTCTGACTCCAGAGCCGAACCGCGAAGATTGGTTTGAATTATTTTTCCTTCAGCATCTATAAGAACTGTATAGGGAACGCTGCCTACTTGATATAGACGGGAGACCTTACTCTGCCATCCTCCCAGGTCACTTACGTGATTTGGCCAGGACAATTGATCTGCTGCAATAGCAGCTTTCCATTTTGCAAGGTCTTTATCCAATGAGACACTCATAATCGTGAAGCCTTTGTCCTTATATTGATTATATGTCTTTACAACATTTGGATTCTCTCTTCTGCATGGTCCGCACCAAGATGCCCAAAAATCTATAAGTACTACTTTCCCTCTAAGGTCTGAAAGCTTTAGCATTGTTTTTCTATCGACCATTAATTCTTCAAAGTCAGGTGCAATCTTGCCAATTCCTAATGGCTTATTTTTCTCTTTTTCGGCCATAATTCTTTCAAAATTTTCTGCATACCTCTGAACCGTCAGGCTACCTGGGAATGATTTTAGAAGTTGCTGAATGATTGAAGCATAGGTCTTAGGGTCTTGTTCCAAATTAATAGCACTCAGCGCAATTACGAGGGCAGCAGAATTTGCGTTGCTTCCAACAAAGACTTTGAGCTTATTTTGAAAGGAGTAATATTCCTTTTGCATATATTGGTTGATAGATTCAGACTGACTAGGATCTTTTTTAACTGCTGCAATTGCCGAATCATTTTTTAATTGAAATTTCTCAATTTCTTTGACAAATGTATTCATTGAAGCAGATTCATCAGAATTCAAAATATTACAGAATTCATTGAGTCTCTTACCATCTCCATATATTTTAATATCTGATTGATTTCGACAGACTATGTGAACATTCGCATTTTCAAGTCGGAGTAAATAATAATCTTCTCGGGGAAGGGTCAATTCGGTATTGAATTTACCTTCTTTATCCATTATAATCGTATCAAAATCTTTGATTCTGTTGTTATCATACATTTGAGAGACAAACAAGGTATCTGAAGGTGCTCCAAAAATGGAACCAGATAGTTTCACACTCGCTGTCTGTCCAATACTTATTTGAGTAATAGCAAGACTGATAAAAAGCAGTTTGTATTTCATGGTTAAAAATTAAAAATATTTTGCATGCGTTCCTCTAGGCTCTGACCTCTCAGATTGACACCAATAATTCGGCCTTTGGGATTTACCAACACAGTAAAAGGAATTCCCTCTATACGATACAGCGGAACGACAGCTGATTTCCATCCTTTTAAATCACTTACATGATAAGGCCAAGAAAGATTATCCGTTTCAATAGCCGCTTTCCACTTGGTCATATCTTCATCCAAAGAAACAGATAAAATTGTGAAGTTTTGGTTTTTATACTTTTTATAAAGTGCCACTACTTTGGGGTTTTCTTTCCTGCATGGTCCACACCAAGATGCCCAAAAATCAATCAGCACATATTTCCCCCTAAGATCGGACAAGCTTATCGCACCACCATCAATGGTTGAAGATTCAAAATCAGGGGCCTCATAAAAACCATTGTTTAGCATGTACGTTTGCATTAATTCAAAGTTTCTGACGAAATTCTGAGTAGCTTCCGATTTTGGGTCCATTTGATAAAAAGCTTCCGCCACTCTACCAAAAATTTGAATTCGCTCCTCATTCCATTGGTCTTCGGATTTCATGATATGATTAGAAAGGATTACATTGAAAGGACTTGAGGGAGTTGCTTTCATTCTTTGGGCAGCAAAGTTAGAAAGCGCAATCGGGTTTTGTTTGGCTCTAATGGCTTGATAGGCTTCAAGATCTTTAGACCAAATAACCCCATCGACGGATATGGCCTCATAAATAGAATCTTTTTGTGTGTCAATTGTTATAGCGTCCCCAGGTGATAGAGTGAGTTCAATCGAGTCTACGCTCTCTCCGTAAATCTTTAGCATAAAATAACCTAGTCCGGGAATTGAGGTGCTCATTTCAAAATGTCCATCAACGTCCAGACTGTCAGAGGACAATTCAATGTTCTTTCCTTTAGATTGCATCAAGGGAGCTTCTAAGGTTATTTTTATGTTTGAGGCCTGTCTGATTTGCCCAGAGATTACAACATTATTCTCTGAATCTGCGCTTCCTATATTATCGGATTGAACTTCAAAGTTAGGTTCATCATATTCTTGGGTGCATGAACCCAAAACACTTAAAGCCATGAGTATGCAAGAAATTGATTTACGCATCATTTAATTTCTTTCTAATAAGAGAGTTGGCTATTTTCGGATCTGCTTTTCCTTTGGATACTCGCATAAGCTGTCCCATGAAAAAACCGATTAGCTGCTGTTCACCATTTTTAAATCTTTCTACCTCTGATGGGTTATCCAGGATAACTTTATCAATGAACCCAATCAATCCATCTTCGTCGGAAACTTGGACGAGGTTCATTCTTTCTGCAATCTGCTTGGCACTTTCATTCGAAACGAGCATTTCAGGAAATATTTTTTGTGATGCTATGGTACTAGATATTTGGCCTTCATCGATTAGTTCTATTAATCCTGCTAATGCTTCAGCCTCGATCGGGAAGTCTTGAATTTCAACTCCATTTTCATTGAGGTAGGATTTTACAGAACCCATTATCCAGTTAGCGGCTGCTTTGTAGTTTTTTGTATGTGTAATGAGCTGCTCAAAGAATAAGGCGATCTGCTTTGATTCTGTTAGATTTAGTGCATCATAATCAGAAAGTTTTAACTCAGAAACATATTTATTGTAGAGAAAGTCGGGTAGAGGAGGCATGTCTGATTTAACCATCTGAATTTGATTTTCGTCCACATGTAAAGGCTGTAGATCTGGTTCTGGGAAATACCGATAGTCATTCGCTGCCTCTTTGGATCTCATGGAAATGGTACTGCCATTTAATGCATCAAAACCCCGTGTTTCTTGTGAAAGCTCACCACCTGTTTCGAGCACCTCGATTTGTCTTTCTATTTCAAATTCAATTGCCTTTTGTACATTCCGAATGGAATTCATGTTCTTGACCTCAACTTTCGTTCCTAATTCCGTTGCACCATTTAATCTGACCGAAATATTTGCATCACAGCGCAGAGAGCCCTCTTCCATATTTCCGTCACAAATCTCGAGGTACCTCACCAGCTTTCTGATTTCAATCAAATATTGATATGCTTGTTTCGAGCTGCGCATATCAGGTTCTGTAACAATTTCTAATAAAGGTGTCCCTGCTCTGTTCAAATCCACCAAGGTATCGTATACATCAACATCGTGAATACTTTTTCCTGCATCCTCTTCCATGTGAATTCTTGTGATTCCAATTCTTTTTGCAGGTCCTTCTTTTTGCTTTAGGTCTATAAAACCTTCTGTACAGATCGGTGTTTTGTCCTGTGTAATCTGGTAACCTTTAGGTAAATCTGGGTAGAAGTAGTTTTTTCTTGCAAAGTATTGGTGTTCAGCGATTTTACAGTTCAGTGCAATCCCCAATTTAATGGCAAATTCAATGGATTTTTTATTCATCACAGGAAGTGTTCCAGGATGTCCAAGTGTAATAGGGCTTGTGTGCGTATTGGGTGCAGCTCCATATGCATTGATGTCAGAAGAATACGCTTTGGTATTTGTCAGTAACTGCGCATGAACCTCAAGACCAATAACTGCCTCATATTTATTTCTTTGCTCTTTTGTCATTTTAGATACTTGAAATAAGTTCTTTCATTATTAATGTCATCTTAGGTTCTTGTTTTGCAGCCACTTGAATAACCTCTTGGTGTGTTACCTTTTGGATTTTACCTGGAACACCTAAATCAGTAATAATGGAAATGGCAAAACAAGGGATATTCATATGTCGAGCAACGATTACCTCTGGAACAGTTGACATGCCAACCGCATCAGCTCCAATCGAATGAACATATTGATATTCAGCCGGTGTTTCGAGCGTCGGACCGGTAAGACCCGCATAAATACCTTGAGAAACTTTAATATTGTGTTTTGAGGCAATTTCGGTGGCCTTCATAATGAGCGAATGACTGTATGGCTCGCTCATATCTGGAAACCTCGGACCTAATTCTTCATAGTTTTTCCCAATTAATGGGTTTCCTGGAAACAAGTCAATATGGTCATTTAAAATCATTATTTCGCCAATTTCAAAAGCTTCATTAACGCCTCCCGAAGCATTGCTCACAAATAAGTTTTTTATGCCAAGAAACTTCATCACCCGCACGGGGAAAGTTACCTCCTGCAGGGAATACCCCTCGTAATAGTGGAATCTTCCTTGCATGGCTACGACTGACTTACCACCTAAATTTCCGAATATTAATTTGCCTGAGTGTCCTTTCACGGTTGAAACCGGGAAATGAGGGATGTCTCCGTAAGCTATTTCATGTAGGATTTCTATTTCGTTCACGAGTCCACCTAGGCCAGTTCCTAAAATGATTCCCACTGTGGGTTTAAGTTCCGTAATATCTTGAATGTAGCTTGCCGCTTTTTTAAACTTTTCTAACATGTTCTTTAATTAACGATTCAAACTGAGCTTTATCGTGTATGCTTATGCCAATGGGTTGGTAGTACCACGAGGCACCACTCTTTGCAATTAGCACATCGAATTTAGCAAGCCGCACTTTATCTTTTTCGGTAGTCAGAATAATCGAATCTTTGGGATCAAAGGTATCAAATTTTTCATGGATTTTTTCAATGTCTTTCATAGTAAAGGCATGATGATCAGGAAATGAAATCGACTGAATTTTATATTTATCTTTCAAATGTTGGATAAGATGGCTTGGGTTGGCGATCCCTGTAACGAGCAAAATGTTTTTAATGCTCTGAACCTCCTTTCTGATTGGAATCATTTGACTGTATTTGATATGACTGAAAAATACAGGAACTTCATACGTTGAGAGCTTGTTTCTAATGGTGTTGTATTCGGAATCTGTGAGTGATTCAGGACATTTTGTAACAACAATGCAATCTGCTCTATGCGCACCAATTCTCGGTTCTCTCAGCCGTCCTACCGGTAAAACGTGGTCCTTGAAAAAAGGTGTGTTGTGTGGGGTTGTTAAAATACTCAGAGATGTTTTTATCTTTCTGTGCTGAAAAACATCATCAAATATGATCGTACTTTTCGGATTCGTAGCTCTAATTTTATCACCTCCAAGAATTCGGTTTTCGCATACATAAACGTCTACCTTCTCTCCAAATCTTTGTTTGAACATAAGTGGCTCATCTCCAACATCTTGGCTAAGACTATCTTCATTTACCGCCATAAATCCTTTCGTCCCTCTACCATATCCTCTGCTAAGCAATGCTGGGCTCCCTTGATTGCTTATTACTAATTCAGCAATATACATGGATAATGGGCTTTTTCCTGTGCCGCCCATCGAAAGGTTTCCAACCCCAATTCCGTGCTCAATGCTTTTGGATGAAAAGACCTTTAAGTCGAAAAAAAGATTTCTGATCGAAATGATAGAAACATAAATCCACGAAATGGGAAGTAAAAAATACCTCATAACAGAGTTGATTATTTAATCAACGTGGTAATCTGAAAATTCTTGCTCTTCGGCGTAGTAAAAAATCCTTACTTGAGCCGTATCGTTGAGAAAATCAATTTTTCCAATCTCGAAACGATTGATAGATAAACCTGTTCTAGATTCAATATCTCCTTTCATTTCCGCAGCTTTGTCTGGTGTGATGAGGTCTATACGTTCATAGTTGATGGTTTTCCTTGTTTCATGTTTCATGAGCCACAAGAATTCTAGAACATAGGTCAATACGACCATGAAGACATTGATTAAGGCCATCTCCGCAATGCTTAGTTGATTTGATGCAAGGGCATTGACAACGCTTAATCCGATGATCAAGAAGAGGTAGGTCATTTCTTTGATTTCAATGGCATCTGTTCTGTAGCGTATTATGCCAAATATTGCAAAGAGTCCAAGGCCCATTCCCGTGTCAATATCTAGCTTCTTCAGCCCAAAACATAGAAAAAAGGTAATGGTGCCGATGAGGTAATACGTGAAGAGATAATCTTTCCGTTTTGTCTTGGCATAATAAAGAAATCGAATCAAAATCGTTATGAATACGATGTTGACACAGAGTCGAATAAGTAAGAGATAAAAGTCTTCATCGAACCATTGAAGACCAATGGCTGTTGTGGCTTTTTCTTTTGCTAAAAATAAATTGGTTAGCATATAATTTTATTTAAGGATAGTATTTTCTTTTTAAATCTATTTTGTTTCAACTCTAATGCTGAATAAAAGTTCATCATACCAATACAATATTTACTGACCCTCAATGGTCGTATCAGTCGTTTTTTGGTCATCTGGTAAAAAATGCTTGACCTGTTCGTAGCTCCTTGTTTTAATTCGCAAATGACCAAGTTAGTCAAAGATTTTGTTTTTGAACTGTCTTGAAATTGGATATTTAAATCAAAGGTCAGCCTTTCTGTTTTTTCCTTATGAACTAAAGTAATTCTGCTAAAACTATTCGAAATTGTTGAATTGAGCCTTTTTGCCTCCTTGAACGATTTCTCGAGGAAGGCCATTTCTTCTAAACTAAATTTAGCGCCCCATTGCTTCGTCTTTAACCTTGTTTTTTCGGTGCGGCCTTTTCTTTTTCGCTTCACTTCAAGAAAGGACAAATTGTTATTGACATATTTTCGAATACGAATTTTTAGCCTGTCATTTTTCTTTTTATGGTGGTCGGAAAAAAATCTAAAGCTTGGGCTATCAAAGTAGAGACTTTCATAGGCCGAATACTTTAATCCTCCGACTTCCAAGACATCGTAAAAAGCTTTTAGCTTTGGCAATATTTCCAAAAACGTTTCTTCATGGATTACATATTTCGTATCAATCCGATTCATTAGAGCCACAGCGTCCATTTCGGCTAAAGTAATCGCATCAAATGGGTCTGTAATTGCCTTGAATTTTTCTGGAAGCATCTTTCAAATTTAGTTCATTAATTGATACCAATAAAATCTAGACGAAATGATTCTTAAAAAGGTTTGACCATACCACGTAATGTGATCATTTTGAATACACAATACTGGATTTAAATATCCTTTCCGTTTTAAATTTATGTGAAACATGTTAAAGCGCTCAAAAAAGACTTTTTAACTTTGAGTCATGAAAAATAAATCTCTATTCCTCATCCTATTATTTTTTATCGGTTCGTGTGCTTTGTCAACACTCCGAGTCTATGATTACAAAACAACATCTCATTCTCCATCAATTTTATTTGAGACATCAAAATTAAGTGAGTATCCAGAAACTTGGAATTTTTACGTACACGATGGTTATGGTAGGGCACATAAGGTAGATTCAATCTCTTTAGATAGTACCTCTATAAATGCGATTCTAGAGACACCATCACCTATCCAATTGCCCGCCAAATTGCAGCCTTCCGAGTACATAAGAAAACAAGAGGTTCATGTCTTTGTAAAGAATTTAAATTTAGATACAAACTCTTTGATTGAGCTTCAAGCGTCTGACCTAGAAAATGTTGTGATGTACTCTAGTCCTGAGCTAGATGCTGAAAAGGAGGAGTCAACAAAATCTGCCGGAAAGACTGCATTGACAGTTTTTGGGATTATAATAGGAATTATAGTTGCGGCCAGCCTGCTGATTTATTTGGCGATTCAGTCGTTATTGAATAGTATTGGTTGTTATATAGCCACCATGGCATATGGTTCGTATGATGCACCAGAGGTTCTTGTCTTGAGGAGGTTTAGAGATGAAAAATTGAATAAAACATTTCTGGGAAGGGTTTTTATTGCAAATTACTATGCTTTTTCTCCGCTCCTTGTCAAATTCGTCAAAAAAACTGGAATCGCAGAAAAGTTTATTCGAAAAAAACTAGATGGTTTTGTATTTCGTTTAAAGGCAAAAAACAACTGGTAAAATATCCTTTTTACATCGACTTGCTTTTAGCATTGAATTGTGTAAGTCAAAAATTTTAGTGTCCTTTAGGAAAGTATGTCTCAAATAAAATACAAAAACCAATTCTTGAAGTCCTCAAGAGCTTTGTTGTTTTTGTTTTCTGTACTTTTTATGCTTAGTGCTTGTGGTGAAGATAGCGAGCTCGATAATGCGGTGCTCAAAATGAATGACGATAATATTCTATTTATGAATATTAGCCTCGGATTCATCATGCTTGGTGTTGCACTGAAGCTTCGGATAAAAGACTTTATCCTTGTTTTTTCCGCGCCGAAATCCGTTCTAATTGGCTTTATATCTCAGTTTTTTGCGCTTCCTTTTTTAACCTTCTTATTGGTCTTAATTTTAAACCCGATGCCCAGTGTGGCAATGGGTATGATGATTGTTGCCGCGTGCCCAGGAGGTAATATTTCGAATTTCATGACTTCTTTGGCCAATGGAAATACTGCACTTTCGGTATGTATGACCGCCATCGCAAGTGTTACAGCAGTATTCATGACACCATTTAATATTTCATTTTGGGGAGGGATGTATGCACCAACATCCGAGATTCTCAGCGATGTCAGTCTAGATTTCTTTGCAATGCTCAAAATTGTGGGGATGATTTTGTTGATTCCACTTGCAATAGGTATGCTGTTGCGTGAATTTAAACCGAAAATAGCCGACTTTTTAGTACCGATTACCCATTACGGTTCCATCCTAATTTTTGGAGGAATTGTGCTTTTTGCTTTTGGTGCCAATACAGATTTATTCGTTAAGTACCTTCACCTGATCGTATTTATTGTGCTGGCCCACAACGCACTTGGCATTCTTACCGGGTTTTCATTAGCAAGAATATTCAGGCTCCCATCCGCTGACCAAAAAACTTTGGCCATCGAAACAGGAATTCAAAACTCTGGACTCGGCCTCGGTTTAATTTTTGCTTTCTTTGATGGAATGGGAGGGATGGCGATTGTCGCAGGTTGGTGGAGCATATGGCACATTATATCAGGGCTTAGCATCGCCTATTTCTTTAAAAATAAAAAGCTTTAGCACTAAATTTTATGTACCAAGGCCCACAATCTAAAATGCTTATTCAGCTTGTAACCATGAGGATGCCATACGGAAAATACAAAGGAACGTTATTGTGTGATTTGCCGGAGCCCTACCTTTCGTGGTATCACGCAAAAGGTTTCCCTAAAGGTCAAATGGGACAGCTTTTGGCCTCTATTTATGAAATCAAACTCAATGGACTTGAGTATCTACTCAAGCCCATTAAAGCACAATTCGCGAAGCGCTAATATCGTCCAGCTGCAGTGCATTACTGCAATCAATAATTCATATTCAGGTACTTTGGATAACGCACCTGGTAATTAAATTGAACATTCTTGCTTTCATTTGCATTAAGCTCAAGGTCCCACAATAATATTCCCGTTTTATCGTCGAGTTTTGCACCTGCATAGTCGATGCGGTCCACATTGATGGATTTGCGATAGGAAAGAGGGAACTGATCCTCAATCACGATATTAATTTTAGTGTCTTTATTATTTCGTACAGAAATTTTCCAGCCGATGGTTTCCTTGATGTAACTTCCGACCACTCTTTTATCAAATAGCTCGGTATTTCCTTCGCGTTTGATAGCGATGTTCTTGTCTCTTCCCAATGAAATACTGAGCGTATCGCTTGCTTTTTCGGTATCTATATTTGAGGAACCTACAAAGGTACCTTCGTAGTAAATATTAGATTTACCGGGAAGCAAATTGAGCTTGGTCCAGTCAGTGAGCTCGGCTGTCAAGAATGCATCCTCATCAAGCTTCGGTACGGCGTGATAAATATACTTTACAGGTACACTTAGCTCTTTCATTTTGATGCTATAATCTTGACCGTCTGAAGGAATCGTATATGGTATATCAATTTCGTATTCAAGATTTGCGACGGTAGTCTTTAAGGAATTAGAGATATAGTCTGTCTTTTTGAAATTATCATTTTTAACTTTAATTCCATCTATGTAGTAGAAAGTGTTTTCGCTTCTAGAACTCCTAACGTCTATCCCGGCTACCCTTGCGGCAGACCTTTCGGGCATCCTACTGATATCCTCTCTGGTAACAAAACTACTGCTTGCGCCACCATCCATATCAATCAGTGGCTCGGCATATGTAACCAACGTCACCTCTTCGAGCATTTGAACCTCTGAATTTAGTGATTCGTCTAAAAAGGTGATTTTATCGTCAGAGATGCTAACACCTTTAATGAGTTTCTTCTGGAAACCAACGGTTTTAAATTCTACATCATAGGTTCCACTTGGAATCGGCTTTATCGTAAATTTTCCATCAAAATCGGTGTTGGCACCTCCAAGGATTGATCCGTTTTTTTTCAAGAGGACTTTTGCAAAAGGCAAGGGCTCTCTACTTTCCGCATCCTGAATCACTCCTTTAAGTGTTCCAGAGCCTTTCTGTTTTATTTCTTTTTTGTAAGGGTCAGCATTCCCCAAAATCCAATTGACAAGCTCGGGCTTTTCTCCATCCAGGGTTGGGTCGCTCGTGCTGAGTGTTAAATTTACTTTATCCCAGCTCTCGCCTGAGGATTGAAATACATTTGCGTTGTAAACAATATCGAGTGGTTTTGTGACGTCATCCACACGGAAATCATAGTTCGGAGTCCATCCCGCACGATACATGTAGTAGCTTAGCTTTAGCTCCTCTTTTGCCTCGCTACTGCAATCAACAGCTACAATGACTTTGCTGTAGTTGTTCCTTTTAATCGATGTTAGGGTATTAAGCGCTGCATATAGCTCCTTTATTTTTTCTCTTTTAAGGTCCATCTTGATGGACAAATCAAGCTTTCCTTGTCTGATTTCGTTGAGTCTAGCGCGGTAATAGTTTGCTGCATCTTTGATATTTGCGATGTCGGCACCCTCATATTTTTTGGCAATATTGCTATTGTCCATCAGCAACTTTTCTTCCAATCCAAAAACGTCAAATTTATTTTGAATGGCCTTCATTTCAATTTCCAGTGCTTCAATTTGGTCTTCGATTTTCTTTTCTTCAGCGCTTTTTCGAGTGCTTGGATAGACGAGCTCATGCTTTACGGACAAAACCTTACAGTTGTCAGAGCTTTTGAGCTGCACGCTTTCATCATTTAAAGTAAAAGGTAGCTGATTAAAGACCAATATTTGTTTTCCTTTAGGGAGTCTCACCGATGCGGTGCGCGTAACTTGAGCGCCTTGAAAGAAACAGGTGACATCCTTTATTTTTGATGAAACTTTTAAAGTGTCGCCGGCAAAGAGCGTATGAACGGAAATTAAAATGGACAGAAGTAGGGTGAGGTTTTTCATAAGAGTTTGTTTTTTAGTTCTACTATATAATATAACTCAATTCGAGGACATAAAAAAATAGTTGAGTAAAATTATTGAAAGTTTTTTGATTAAAAGTATGCCCTTAGTAAGAGCTCCGTGAAATAATACAACACATATACACTATAGATCAGTTTAATGCCTGTTCCAAGCAGAAAACCAACAAAAGCGCCTAAAGCTATTTTGAGAGATTGCCTATTTGAACCTTGTTCCATTTTTGCGCCAATAAATGCCCCAATGAGCGCACCCAAAAGGATACCTATGGGAGGGATAAACATGCCTAAAAGGGTTCCTATGAGCGTCCCTCGAATCGCCTTTTTTCCTCCGCCAAGTTTCTTGACTCCCACGATTTGTAAAATATAATCGCCTGCCATAGCAATAGCCATTAGTGCTCCTAGGATCCACATCATATTACCACCAATAGGTAGTGCAGTGAAGCTATATGTCAAAACTATTCCAAGAAAACTAATGAGCGGACCTGGTATGACCGGAACGAATGAACCGATTAAGCCAACGATCATCATTAATAAGCTCAGGAGGTATATGATTTCTTCCATTTTTAATCGGAATTAGATTTTTGCTTAAAGATAGGATGAAACATCGATGCAGTGCAATAACGCTTATGAATAAGTGGATTTATATTTTGCCAAGGTGATTTCTAAAAGTCGATTATCTTTGTTTCTATGAAAAAAATACTCCTTTTAGGTTCCGGAGAGTTAGGTAAAGAATTTGTGATTGCTTGCCAGCGTCTCGGACAACACATTATCGCTGTTGATAGCTATGCCAACGCACCTGCCATGCAGGTTGCCGACGAATCGGAAGTAATATCCATGCTCGACGGTGAAGCACTCGATCGGATAGTAGCCAAACACCAACCCGATTTTATTGTACCCGAAATTGAAGCGATTCGAACTGAACGTTTTTACGATTATGAAAAACAAGGAATCAAGGTCATTCCAAGTGCAAAAGCCGCAAACTTTACGATGAATAGAAAAGCCATACGTGACCTGGCAGCAATTGATTTAGGTGTGCGCACCGCAACGTATAGCTACGCAACAAATGCAGAGGAGCTGCGTGAAGGTGTCAATAAATGTGGAATGCCTTGCGTTGTGAAGCCTTTAATGTCTAGCTCAGGAAAAGGGCAGTCAGTGATTCGAGAAGAAGCGGATATTGAGAAGGCATGGACCTATGCCTGTGAGGGTTCTCGCGGGGATTTACAGGAAGTGATTGTGGAGGGTTTTATTGATTTTGATTACGAGATCACCTTGCTCACAGTGACACAGAATGATGGGCCTACTTTATTTTGTCCACCAATTGGTCATCGACAGGAGCGGGGAGATTACCAAGAAAGCTGGCAGCCGATGCCTATGAATCCAGAACACCTGAAAGAGGCGCAGGATATGGCAGCAAAGGTTACCGCGGAACTCGGAGGCGCAGGTATTTGGGGTGTTGAGTTTTTCATTACGGCGGAAGGTGCGTATTTTTCAGAGCTCTCACCGAGACCACATGATACGGGTATGGTAACGCTAGGAAAAACACAAAACTTAAATGAATTTGAATTGCACGCTCGTGCGGTCCTATCACTCCCAATCCCAGAAATTAAATTACTTCAAAATGGAGCGAGTGCTGTTGTATTGGCAGAGGGAGAGTCTACAACGACTCCCGTTTTTAACGGACTTGAAGAAGCGATGAATACCATTGATTCTGAAGTGCGTTTATTTGGCAAACCCGCTACCCGTCCATACAGAAGAATGGGTGTAACGCTGAAGTATGGCACGAATGATGTTAAAGAGTTGGTCGAACAAGCCCAAGAAATGGCGGCTAAAATATCCGTAAAATGAAATTAAAAGCACTCTTGTTTGTTTGCTTATGCTGCACCTCGGTATATGGACAAACGGTAAAATATTACCTCTCTATGCCGAAACCTCAGAATCATTACTTCCACGTGGAGATGGTTTTAGAGGGTTTTGATGAAAAAACAATTGACGTTTCGCTTCCAGTTTGGGCACCAGGTTCATACTTGGTGCGCGAGTTTGCCAAACACATCAACTTGGTCAAGGCAACAAATAACGCTGGCAAATCATTAAAGGTTCAAAAAAAGAAGAAGAACACCTGGTCCATTGCAAAAGGTAAGTCCTCTGAAATTCGTATTGCCTATGATGTTTATGCTTTTGAACTTTCGGTTAGAACTTCATTTTTAGACCTTACCCATGGCTTTGTTAGTGGGAGCGGTGTATTTATGTTTGTAGAAAATCATTTGGATGTTAGCGGTGATGTTGTGGTTGTGCCATATGCGGGGTTTTCAAAAGTTTCTACTGCTCTACCTAAAAAGGAAAAGAATAAGCCGTTCGTATTTACTTATTCAGATTATGACCACCTTGTGGATTGTCCAATTGAAATTGGAAACCAGCTTGTATTTGACTTCGATGCGTCAGGCGTAAAGCATACTGTAGCGATTTATGGCGAAGGAAATTTTGAAATAGAAAGCTTAAAGCGCGATATGTCGAAGGTAATCGAAGAGGAAACTAAAGTGTTTGGTCAAAATCCAAATAAGGAATACCTTTTCATTATTCATAATGTTGTTGATGGTCAGGGAGGATTGGAACATAAAAACTCCACAACCCTTAGCGTTAATAGATGGACCTATGCAGGAAGTAGCTATGTGAAGTTTTTGAGCTTGGTCGCCCATGAATATTTTCATCTATGGAATGTGAAAAGAATCCGTCCTTTTGCGCTTGGTCCTTTTGACTATAACCAAGAGAATTATACCGATCTATTGTGGGTTATGGAAGGTTTTACCTCCTATTACGACGAGCTGTTATTGCTAAGAGCCGGATATTACACCCAATCTGAATTTCTTTCTAAAATGGAAAGCTCCATCAATTATGTTGAGGGTTCAGTCGGTGCGCGTGTTCAGCCAGTAGCACATGCGAGCTACGATGCATGGATCAAGGCATACCGACCCAATGAGAATAGCGCTAATACGACTATGACCTACTATACTAGAGGCTCAATAATCGCTTCATTTCTCGATGTCAAAATCATTCGCAATACAAACGGCGAGAAATGTCTAGATCATTTTCTTCAGCATATTTATGACAAGTTTTATGCGAAAGCGGGCAGAGGTTTTACCTCTGAGGAATTCAAACGTGAACTTGAAAGCTTTACCGGGGAAAACCTGGATGACTTTTATGCGGATTTCATAGACGGAACAGCGATT